>NZ_JBHYVA010000068.1:0-20140 GCF_042750055.1 Streptomyces sp. NPDC059456 | reverse complement strand
GGATCCTTCCCGCCGCCCCGGCCCCGCTTCCCCGCGCCCTACACCTCCAGTTCTAGGAGCAGAACCCCGATGTCCCGTCGCACCTCGCGCGCCCGCCTCGCCGCCGCCGTCTCCCTCGCCTCCGTCGCCGGGATGGCCGGCGCCCTCCTGGCCGCCGGACCGGCCACCGCTGCCTCGCTCTCCACCTGGGACAAGGTCGCCCAGTGCGAGGCCACCGGAAACTGGCAGGCGATCGACCCCACCGGCAGCTTCTTCGGCGGCCTCCAGTTCTCGCAGTCCACCTGGCAGGCGTACGGGGGTGCGGCCTACGCCTCGCGGGCGGACCGGGCCACCAAGCAGCAGCAGATACTGATAGGCGAGAAGGTACTCAAGGGACAGGGCGAGCGGGCATGGCCGCACTGCGGGCCGGCGTCCGGGCTCGGCGCCGACCACGCCGACCCGTACCCCGACCCGGTCCCTCCGGTGTCCAAGGCCACCGGCCCGGGTGCGGGCACCGTATTGACCGGTCCGGTCTCGCTCACCGCCTCGGTGACGGACGCGGTCGGCACCCCGACCGGCGCCACGTTTTACGTCGACGGTACGGCGGTCGGCTCGGCCACGGGCTCCGGACCCTCGTACGCGCTCACCCTGGACACCACGAGCCTGGCCGACGGCCCGCACACGCTCACCGTCAAGGCCACCAACGACGCCGGGCAGACCGGGCCGGCCTCGGCCGGGGTCTCCTTCTTCACCGCCAACCGGGCCGCCGCCACGCAAACCACCGGCGACTTCAACGGGGACGGCAAGGACGACATCGCCATCTTGTACGGCAACGGCGAACAGGCGGACGGCAGCAACCAGACCGCCTTGTGGACCCTCCTCAGCAAGGGAACGGCGGGCTTCGCCGATCCGGTCAAGGTCTGGGACAACCTCGCCTCCAGCAGCGGCTCCTGGGACTGGAACCGCTCCAAGGTCACCACGGGCGACTTCAACGGTGACGGCAAGGCCGACATCGGCGTCCTCTACAACAACGGCCGGCAGGCCGACGGCACCAACCAGACGGCCCTGTGGACTTTCACCAGCACCGGTGCCGGCTTCACCGCCCCTGTGAAGGCATGGCAGAGCACGGAGAGCTGGAACTGGGACCGCTCCAAACTCACCGCCGGTGACTTCAACGGTGACGGCAAGGCTGACGTCGGCGTCCTGTACAACGTGGGGGAGCAGGGGGACGGCACCTACCAGACGGCCCTGTGGACGTTCACCAGTACGGGTGCGGGGTTCGGCAGCCCGCAGCTCAAGTGGGACAACAACGACCGCACCACCGGATCGTGGAACTGGGACCGCTCCAAGGTCACCACGGGTGACTTCAACGGTGACGGCAAGGCCGACGTCGGCGTCCTCTACAACAACGGCCGGCAGCCCGATGGCACCAACAAGTCAGCACTGTGGACGGCCATCAGCACCGGCACCGGCTTCGGCGCACCAGTGAAGAAGTGGGAAAGCACCGACAGCTGGAACGCCGATGCCTCCAAGGTGACCGCCGGGGACTTCGACGGCGACGGCCGCACCGACATAGGGGTGCTGTACAACTACGGCCAGAACAGCCAGGGAACCAACCGTGCCTGCCTGTGGACCTTCACCAGTACCGGCACCGGCCTCAACGCCCCCACGATGGTCTGGGACAGCGCCAACCGCGGCGGTTCCTGGAACTGGTACCGCAGCGATCTCGTCTGACCGCACCACGGCAAACCGGCCCGCCGCATCCCGCCGACCAGGGAGTGAACCACCCATGCGCCTCGCATTCAGAGCGTTCCTCGTCGCCCTCTCCTCTCTCGGGCTCTTCTTCGCCTCAGCCCCCAGCCCCGCACACGCAGACACACCCGACACCGTCAACTGGCCCAGCCCGAGATTCATCACCTACAACGTCTGCGGCGCCGCCTGCGACATCTACAACGGTTCCAGGACCGCCTGGCGCGACAACGTCGTCGGCGCCATGGACGACTGGAACGCCGACCTGGTGATGCTTCAGGAAATGTGCTACGGACAGTGGACGCTGCTGCGCGACGCCCTGCAGAACCGTTCCGACGGCGGTCAGGTCTACGACTCCGTCTGGGGCGCCGCGCTGCCCACCGCGACCAAGTGCGCAAAATGGGGTTCCGACACCCGCTACGGCCTGGCCATCTTCTCCAAGGGCAGCCCCGGCTCGATCAACAACGGCAGCCGCAGCGTCACCCTGCTCGCGAACCCGGCTCAGGGCGAACAACGCATCCTGCTGTGCGCCCGGGCCGCCGTCGGCGAACGCACGGTCCGTGCCTGCAACACCCACCTCGATTTCAAGGGGGACAACCCGAGCGCACAGGCCACCCAAGTGGCCGAGGTGACACGCGGGTACGCAGACCAAGGAGATCCGGTGGTGCTCGCCGGAGACTTCAACATGCTCCCCAAGGACCCGCGCATGGCTCCCCTCTACCAGCACGGCGGGGGAACAGGGGTCTTCCAGGAAGTCGACGAGAACGACAAATCAGAGTTCACCGGCTCGGAGTGCCCCCAGTCCGGGGACGTTTGCCGCAGCGGTGAGGCCACCGTCGAGCGGGCCAGCGGCTGCTCGCCCCACGCAAGTCCCGAAGGCAAGATCGACTACATTTTCCTGAGCTACTACTGGTTCCAGACCGTGCGCGGGGACGCGGCCGCTTGCACCCCGGGCATGTCGGACCATCACCTGCTGCGCGGCGCCGCAGCCTGGGAACACTGACGCATCACCGTACAGCCGTGACCGATGGGGCCTGTCCAGTAACTGATCATTTCAGAATGAGTTTGGCTCAGGGGCTGGGCAGTTGGGCTGGTGGGCGGCAGAGTGCTGCAGGTGTCGGATGATCTTGTACCTGATGACCTTTGGGATCGCGTCGCCCCGTTGCTCCCGCCTCGACCGCCGCAGCGCCGGCGGATGATCGTGCGGCTCTGCGCGGGATCGTCTACGTCCTGAGCACGGGCGTGACCTGGGCGGACGTGCCGACCGAGGCAATCGGCCGCAGGGGGTGACGTGCTGGCGGCGCCTGCGGGACTGGACCGAGGCCGGCGTCTGGCCCCATCTGCACGCGATCCTCCTCGCGGAACTCCGCAAGGCAGGTCTGCTGGACATGGACGACGCCGCGATCGACGGCTCGCATGTCAGGGCCCTGAAAGGGGGGCTCACACCGGACCTTTGCCGGTCGACCGCGCGCGGCCTGGCAGCAAGCACCACCCGATCACCGACCGCCACGGAACGCGCCGTGTCTCTGACCAGCGGAAACCGGCACGACGTCACCCAGCTCATGCCCCTGCTGGACACCATCCCCGCCGACGCAGTCCCGCGCGCGCCTCAGCTCCCCTTCGGACCATCGGCGCTGGAGGCAGATCGGCTCGGTCTGCTTGAGGACGCGGGCACCTGACCCGGACGTGCGCAGTCGGTTCGGGTCATCCTGATACGAGTCCTGACCGACACGATCCTCCCCTACACCGACACCGTCCTGCGCGGACGCAAGGAGTGCCTGACCGACTGGCAGGTGGAGGTCAACCACGCCATCAAGGAGACCGGCCTGTCCTTCAACACCGACGCCGTCCTCGCCGTGCCGACCAAGACCAGCGAGGTCCGCCTCTTCGCACTCGGCAACGGGTCGATGAGCCGGCCCTGCCTCGCCAAGGAGGTCTGGGACTGCGAGCGCTACGCCGGGCACCGCGTCTTGCAGGGAGCCTGCGGCACCATCGGTAGGACGTACCCGTTCTGGCAGCGCCGCCGCTACACCCGCTCGAAGACCTTCCTGCGGCTGCACGTCGTCCTGGCGGGCAGGGCCGAGCACCTCCTCGACAACCGCCTCCAAGCGCTCACCGCCGCCGTGCAGGGCATCACCTTCGAGGTGTGGGCCACCACCCTGCCCGATTTCAGCGCGGCGAGCTCTGGTACGAGATCGGCGTCGACTACCCGCACCGGCGCAGCGTCCGCTACCCCGAAGCCGTCGGCCGCTGACCGGAGCTGGGCAAGCCCAAGGGGAGCCTGGGCAAGCCGCCCCGAACACCGGCTTGCCCATTTGGTCGGGGCCCGCTGGCAGTGCGGCGTAGGTCACGGGCCGCCGGAGGCTTCCCAGCGAGGCCGCGGCTGACCGATGACGGGGTGACCGATGACCGGTTACCGCCTCGGCGGGAGTTGCATGGGCCGGTCACGGCGCTGACGTGCTGTTTGACCGGTCGCGGGAAACGGATCGGTCACGCCCGGCCCGCTGATCGGTCACGGGTTCCGCTGGGCAAGCCCTCGGCACAGCGGCATCCTTCCCACCCGCCCCACAGGGCAAGCCAGTTCAGATGTCACCCGATCGTGCGGCAGACCCGAATCCCCCCACCTCGTACTCACATGGCCTCAGAGTTGTTCATCGCAACTCCCCAGACCTGCCCCCGTGCTGCCCCTAGGGTCTAGCCGCGTAGCAGGGTGATCTGCCGGGCAGCCTGCACTCGAGAACGATGCGCGAAATGGCGATGTCAGCGGGCCCACGTACCTTTCGGTTGACCGCCCGGCCGGGCGGCGAGGAGGGGTGAGACATGCAGTGGGTCGGGGACGCTCGGCTGGCAGCCGGGCCTGAGGCCACCTGGTACCTCGAGACGGCTTTCACGCCCGGCGCTCAGCTAGGGGCGGTGTATGACGATCCGACAACGCCCATAGTTGTGACGGGGACCGAGGAGGTGACCACCATGCGCGTACCCAGCGGCCGTCTTGTCGTCGATGCTCCGTGGGACGACGACGACGTCTCGAAGTACGAGCGAGGGCAGCCGACGAGGCCCCCGCGCGAGCTTGCGGTGAGCATTCCCCCGGGCGTCTACCGAGTGGAGATCGCGTGGACGGCGGGCCCGTACGAGTTCCTCGGCGAGTACTTCGACGGTGTTGAGTGTGCCGCGACGCGCCTGTGTATCAGCGACGACCCTGTGATTATGTGGGAGATGGGCCTGGGCGTCGACGACGACATCGACCGGCTTCAGCCAGGCAAGCCACCCCAGTTCTATGCCGACGCCAATGTGGGCTGCTTCGCCGACGCAGGTGCGTGGACGACTTTGTCCGCGCCGTTTCGCACATTCAAGGACGGCCGACCGGTACCGCGCGAAATCGAACGAATGCCCGGCTGGTGCGAGCGGGTACGTGACGAGTCGCAGCAAGCCGATCTGGTCACGTTCACGGCCGATTCGGGCGGCGTCGTCTGGTTGGGCCGCACCAAGACCGGCGACGTGGCCACGATCGTCGTCACCAGCGGCATGCCCGGCGCCAAAGCGTGACGTAGCACCCACCGGCCAGGCGCTCGCCGGGCCTCCCCACTCTCTTGAGAGCTTGATCAAGTGAGCGACGAGCCGGCGGGATGGGTCCGGAAGTCCGGGGAGCGCCGTCCGGGACGCGGCGGCCCGGAGTCGGCCGACACCACCTCGCTGGCCGTAGACCAGGTTCATGAGCACAGACAATCAGGAGAACCCGTCCGGACCTGAGTGCCACGATCCCAGCGCCATGTGGCGCGCACTGACCCGACTTCACGCAGCCACCGTGACGAGCCACGACTTCACCGACTACATCCGCCACCTCGGCGACCGCACCGACCTGTTCCTCGCCGTCGCCGCCCACACCGGCGCCCGCCGCGCCATCTACCCGGGCAGCTACCTTGACCTCACCCCCTCCTGCGCCCTGCCGGACGTCACCTACCTCGACTCCGACACCCGGGCCTGCAAGGCCTTCGCTGACTCGCCGCCCTCGAACTGGCCAGCCTGCACCGGCACTACCCACAGGACCCGGCGATCGCATTCGTAGCCGGCGACTACGCCCGCACCCTGAGCGAACTCCCCGCAGCGGGATGGGACCTGGCTATCTCCCTCTACGCAGGGCCCGTCTCCGAACACGTGGCCCGGTGCCTGAAACCCGGCGGCTGGCTCCTGGTCAACAGCAGCCACGCCGACGCCGGCCTGGCCCACCTCAACCCGGCCTACCGGCTCGCCGCCGCAATCCACCACCGCGCAGGCCGGTGCGGAGCGGGAGTGGCTGCTGGACATCGAGGCCGGGTGCGGCGGCACGGAGGTGGAGTTCATCCCGGTCCCGTAGGCCTGCCGCGGGTCGAGGGCCGCCACCCGTCCGGGGTGGCGGACCTTCGCGATACCGGCGAGCAGGCGCGGGTTCCGGTGTCTGTGTCCGGGGCTACAGGAAGCGGTGGAGCGGCTCGGCGGCGAAGGTGCCTTCGGGCAGGACTGCGCCGGTGAGTTCGAAGTGCTTGGGTCCGTTCGCCGCGGTGTGGGTGACGACGGTGCCGGCGGGGCCGGTGCTGTCGAGGTGCTGGGGCTGGCCGTCTTCTCCTGGAAACCAGGGACGCAGCACCATGACCGAGGACGACATCGCTACCGCGAGCGGCCTGCCCGTGTACACCTGGCGGCGCCGCCACGGCGCCGACTTCCGCGCCCGCGTCCCCGTCCTCAACCCGTGTGAGAGGCTGCGCCTCTACGACGCCGCGCAGGCCACCGCCTACATCAAGGGCGCCCCCATCCCCGCGAGTCCGGCCGGTGACGCGGTCCACCGCAACACGGAGGAGCGGCCATCGGGAAGCTGAAGCAGTTCGGAGCCGTGGGCCCCCGGGTATGACAAGCGCGGATACGTCTACCTCGCACCGTCACCGCTGCGGCAGTCGTCATCTGGCCCCGCTCGTGACCGGCCGGAGCCTCTGGGGGCGACAATGGGTGTTCGAACCGGGGGGCACAGCAGTGTTCGCCCGTTCCATGTCAGGGGGAGCTATGCAGCGGGGCGAAGTCTGGCGGGCCGATTTCGGCGAGCGGTGCCTGGTCGTGCTGCTCTCGGGGGAAGAAGCATCCGAGTTCCGGGCGATGCAGGTCGTCGCTCCTGCGGCCACCGAGCTCAGCGGTATAGCCGCTGAGCTGGCAGTAGGAGCCTGCGAAGGATCCCCTCTTGAAGGTGTGTTGCGGGTTGCTCTTCCGCGTCCAGGCCTGATCCCCTGCACGTGGCAGGTCACCCTCACCCGGGAAGACCTGATCGAGCGGATGGGAGCCCTGTCGTCCGCGAAGCTCGGCGAGCTCCAGGATCTCCTGCTCCTCGGAGGACTTGAGTAGGCGCTCGTGGGACAGCGGTCACCCGCTACGACCGACGCATACGTCCAGCCCGTCACCGACTCCGAAGCGGGCCGGCTGCCAGCGGTGGGCCATACCGTCGCACTGCGCCCGGAACAGGCACCCCGGTCGCCGATCGCATGACCGCCGCCGACGCGCGGCACCCATGGGCCGGCGTGCGCTTCACCGCGCCACCTCTGACCAGTGTCAAGGTGTCGGTGGCCGCTTGGACGGCGGGCGGCCGCCGGCACCGCACCCCAGGGTCGGAAGGCGAGCACCGTAGTGGTATCGGCCTTCCGGCATGGCATGGCGATGCACAGCTTTCGAATCGTCTCGCGGAAACCCGTACGCTGAGCCTGTAGCAAGGCATCAGTGACGGTCACCAGCAGTAGCCGGATTTGCCCTGCGTGAGGCCCGTTCAGGGCGCTGGCCGTGTGCGAGCTGCCTGGGTCAGGTAGTCCTGGGCCTGAGCCACGTTCGAGGCCAGGTCGGCGGCTGAATCGAGCACCAGCCGATGGTCTGTCCAGGGCTCGTACTCGGCCCGCCGTTGCCGGACTGCTTCCCAGGTCGGCTCCTCGAAGCCTTCGATGCCCCGGGAGCGGCACTCCAGCCGCTGGCGGTGCAGCCGCGAGTCGGAGCACACCACTTCGATGAACGCGATGGGCGCCTGGTGTCGGTCGGCCAGCGCTCGCCACTGCCGGCGTGCCCCCTGCACTGCGTTGACCGCGTCGATGATCACGCTCTGGCCCAGCCCCAGCACGGTGTCGGCGACGGCCTCGGCCACCAGGTAGGCCGCCAGTCCCGTGGGCTGAGTGCGCTCCATGCCGGCCCGCCACATCGCGGCCTCGATCGGATCGACCGACACCACCGCGGCGGGCAGCATCCGCCCCAGTTCCTGGGCGACGGAGCTCTTTCCCGCCGCAGGAAGACCGGCCATGGCAATCAGCATGGCAGCACTCTCGCACACCCCTTGGGTGCCCCGGCGGTGCCGTGACAGCGCCTGGTGGCGCAGGGCAAGACGGTGCGCGCGGATCCACTATCGAAAAGCGTGTGAAGAAGCGGCGCGAGCGCGCCGGGGACGCGAGGGGCTCGGCGGCGGCGCGGTGTGACGGGGGCACGATGTTCCGTCCCTGGCCGAAGGAGCCGGCTTCCGTACCAGACTGACGGTTCCTGTAGCGGGTCTGTTACAGAGAGTTGTTTCGTCGGGGGTGGTGGGGGCACGCTTCTTGCTTGTGGCCCCGTGCGTTGATGTCGCCGCTTGCGGGGTGAGCTTTGGGGGCGTGAGGGGGACGGGATGGGCTGGCTCAGTAGTTGGTGGAGTGGTCTGCATGTGTCCGTGAAGGTCGCGGTCCTCGGACTTGTGGGGGTGATCATCGGGGGCGTGTTCTCGCTGTGGACCGGCGTTTTCAGCGGCAAGAGTGACCGCCTTGCTGACAAACCCGCCCCCTCCGCCTCTCCCTCCGCGTCCGCACCGCATCCGAGTCTCTCCTCCAGCGGCTTGCCTGCTCCCGGCCCGGATCAAGGCCTGCCCGCCTGTGGTGACAAGCCAGGATTGGACGTGACGATCGAGCCCAAGCAGCTGACGGTCGCGTCGGACGGGTCTTTGACCGCCGAGGTCAACTGCAACCTTCAAGAGGGATGGCATCTGACGTGGATGGTGCAGCTCGATGGCGTCGGCAAGCCAGTGCCGCATACGAACTATTACCCCAAGGATGATCTGACGCGGCCCGGCCCGTACACCTTCGATGTTCACCTGTCCTCGTCCGAGCCCGGTTCTGCCCGCACGATCTACGTCGTTCTCATGGACGGCTTCGCCTACCGTCAGCTGAGTGAAAACCGCAACCCGGACGGATCGCTCCTGAAGCTCCCGAACGGTGCACGCAAGGTCTCCAACTCGGTTCTGGTCAAGCGCTACTGACCTGCCCCGGCACTGGAGCGAGGTTCGGGCATTGATCGGCTCGACGGCATATCCGCAGGCCGACGGAATTCCCGCATGCCCCAGGGAGCCCGAAGCAGCCGGGACTGGAGCCGGCTAACGCAGCGTCTGCTCGTCGCTTTGCTGCCGTGGTCCGTCCTGGCTGCGGGCATCCTCCGGACGATGGATGTTGTCGGCGCGTAGCCCGGCGCTGTCGTGGGTGAGGTCGAAGAGGACTCTGTCGCCGGGACGCAGGCGGGGCCCGTTTCCGCGAATGGCCTTGGACTCGGCCTGGATGTCCGGGCCGGTCCCTTCCTGGCTGATGAGACCGGTACCTCGGTCAGGGTCGAACCACTTCACGATTCCGCAGGGTGACATGCGCTGCCTCCTCATGGGCCGGATCTGGGAGCCGTTACTGTCCGCCTGCTTGCGGCTGGAGGGGAGGGCGTGTTCAGGGGCGTGATGCAGCGGATTCGGGCGTGGCTGCAGGTGGCGGGCGCCCCTCGTGGTGGGCGGAGGCATGGGAGCCGCTGGTTCTTACGCCGGCGAGTCATGGTTCGCGTGCTTTTGACTGGATGACTGCTGGATTGTCCGCTGTGCCATGCGGGCTGCTTGCGCGTGGAGGTGCGGGGGATGCGTTAGAGGAACGGGCGGTGCCAGTGTTGGGCGTCAACCCTCGCCTCCGCATGTCACCCAGGGTGCCGAACGCCGTGCTTGTGGTCCCGGGTGGTGGCTGGCGGGGCTATGGTCGACTCAGTCCGCATCCATAGGGCGTGCGCGGGCGAGGCTCGGTGACCAGAGCGCTCTGGTGGCAGTAGCACCGGGCCATCCCACCACCTTCTGGACCGAGGCCCAGCGTCCGTGAACGGCTCGATCTGGTCGGGCCAGCCCACTGTTGAACGGCACGAGCCGTGATCTGGTCCAGGCTGCATCGCCTGCCTGCCTGCCTGCCTGCGCTGCAGGGTCAGGTCCGGCGATGGGCCTGGAAGACGGCTTGACGTCTGGGGCCGGCGGCGGAGGCCGCCCTGCGGCGAGCCGTGCCGGGCGAGGGCCTGACCGCATGCATTCTGGTGGTGTGTTCAGCATCCCGAGGCGCGGGTCGGCTGAGTGTGGGCCCGGGGAGCGACGGCTCCCCGGGCCTGTTCTCGTCCTTCGTGCGCGGGGTTCACGCTCTCGCCGGGACCAGGTCGGCGTCGGCCTTCACGGCGCGACAGAGCCCGGCCGGGGTGTCTCGGGGCGCCTGGTCGGGCTCTGCGTGCGTGGGATGACTGCTGGTCAGGAGGGCTCGTCGCGCACGTCGCGCTCGTCGCGGTGCAGGTCCGCTAGTGACGGATGGGTCACGGCCCGCCACGGCGTCCGGCTTGGGGTCGTTGGGCTGCTCATGGACCGAAGAATCGTTTCAGCGCCGAGGGGGTTTCGCCGATGTGGAGGCGGTGGATTCACCGATCTACGTCGCCCTCGAGTGGCAATGGCGCCAGGAGGGCCGAGAGGCTTCCGGCAGTGCCGGTGAATCTTGAACCGCTCGTCCGGTCAGCCACGGTGGAACAGGTCTGCGTCTCCTGGCAGGCGCCTGCCCCTTGGCCCGGCCCGGAAAGGGGCTGGAGGGGCGCTTCCGGGTGATGAGTGCACGTGCGCCGGGTGTAAAGGGCAGGTGGTCGGGGGATTGTCACGGCCATGAACACGCAAGACAGCCCGCGCGCGGACGGAGACTTCGACGTCCTTGGCGTCTATGTGGAGACCTTGCGGGCTCGAATGACTCCGCTGCGGTTCCGTACCCTGGTGAGGGCCGTTGACACGACATGCGGCCTGGTGTCCGACGAGCCGGCCGGCACTGTGACGGTGCCCGGCGACGGCTTCCTTCCCGAGGATCTTCGCCGGGGGTACATGTCCTTGCTGGCGGTCATGATCACAGGGCGCATCGACCACCGACTCGTCGAGGTCCCAGCCCCTGGCGGACCATCGGGGTGGGTGGTGCTTGAGGCCGGTGCCGCCCACGACCCGGCCGCTCAGCAAGCCGCCTGTCACACGGTCGCCCACCGGCACGGCGAGCGGCCATCCATTTGCTGACGAGCTGGAAGGCATCGCCCGCGCGAGCGGCCTCGGTCCCCACTGAACCCCGGCGCGGTGCGCCCGGTGCCCGGCCATAGCGCCCGCGCTCTGGCCGCCTTCCGGGTGTCTCCTGAGGTTGCGGTGTTCATGGGTGGTGGGCTTGGAGGGCGTGGGCGCCCGCGGCGATGACGTCGGCAAGCTGGTTGGCGACGGCAGTGCCGCATCCTCCAAGCCGTACGAAGGCACGGTCGCCGGCCGGTCCGTCGCTGCCGAGCGAGGGAAGGATCAGGCCGACGAGTGCGAGGGCGGCTTGGAGGTTGGCGACGGCTTCCGCGCCGCCTTGGCTACGCAATTGGTGCAGTGACTCTGCGTGGGTGGGCTCATGGGGCATGGTGTCGTCCTCTCGTAGGCGATGCCGCGAGCTGCCGGCAAGGCGCTCCTCCCCACTGATGCCGGGTGAGGAGGGTGGCAGCCCCGGAGCCGTGGGGGCTGGGAGTCTGCCGCTGTGCACGTCGTTGGGCCACCGGGTTCAACGACAGGCCCCGGCCCGTGTCACTGCCCAGTGGTACCCGGGCGGGCCTCGCCCTCTTCCCGAGTGCTCGGCAGCTGATCAACTGCTGCCTCTGTCTGCCCACCTGGTGAACGGACGACCGCGGGCCGCCGGGTGATCGCCCGGAAGATCTCGTCGCGCTGGGCGGCTGTCTCTCCAGCCTCAGAAGTCTTCGAGGGCCCCGGGGATCCTCGCCCGTGTGGCGGCCGGTCGCCGTGGGACTGGCCGCGGGCCTGGGTGCCGCTCACCCGAGCCGGATTTTCTCAGGCAGGTGACCGCCGCGCGATGGTGTCAAGCCGAAGCTTCGGGCGTCCGCAGCGGGACCCGGCCGGGGAGGCATCGCCGGGCCGAGCCCCGCTTTGCGTGGACCACCCATCGCCCTGCCGCGCCACGCACGGGCCCGGAACGCTTGCCGTGTGGCGGTGTGTAGGCCGGTCGGGGGAATCGCGCTGCACACCGACCCGGTCGTGGCCTGTGCCGTCACGGCCCAGCGAACAGCGAAAGCGACGACGCGCAGGGGCAGCAGACGTTCTTGATGCGCGCCTCGCGGGGTCGCCGTCGTCGCTAACGGATGGTTTCACCGCCGATCAGCAGACGGCTGCCGCCAGAGCGCTCTGGTCACCGGGCTTCGCCCGCGCAGGCCCGATCGACGTGGACTGAACCGACCCCAGCCACGGCCGAGCTTTGGCGCCTCCTGTGAGGCCAAGACCACCGGCGAGCGGGCCGCCCCAGCACTCCACGGACCGGGGCCCGGTGTTCCGGGGCTGTCTTCTGGTGCGGGCCACCCCGCTCTGCCGGACCGAGGGAGCGCGCCCGCATTGATGCACTGCCGGAGAGGCGCTTGGTGCACCGTAACGGCGTGCCTGCGGTCCGGCGCTCACTGCCGGTCCGCTGCGCGGGGTATGGGGTCTGTGCGGGTGGTTCCGGGAGTTGCGGGGGCGGGTCGAAGATGTGTGTCGCCGGCGGATCGGTTGGGATTGGGCATGGTGAGGAGCCCACCTGCCGCGTCGGTGGTCTTTTCTCCTTGAGGTGCTGTCGGCCGGCCGTCGGCTGCCGTCACACGTCGCCGTCACGCAGCCGGCCGGCAGCACTTGCTCACCCTCCGCTGGCGTCCGGCCCGGTAGCCGACCATCGACGACCCGGTCGCCGCCGTCATGGACAAGGAGTCTGTCTGTGACGGTAACCAGAGCCTGCGGATGGTTGCTTCTGGTGAGAGCCCGCCGCCCGCTGGCCAGGGATATATCGGTCGGTGTCGGTGAAGACTCTTCGCATGCCTGAAGGCCCCGAGGAGCTTGTCGACGCCATTGTTGTCGCCGTGCGGGCGGGAGATGACCGCCGTATCGGTCTTCTTCTCGACCGGTTCAAGGAAGTGGCGGGCCTTTGTCACCTGATACGGCTGCGTGAGCGGCTGTGCCGTGTGAGCGTGCTGCGGAAGTGACGGGCACTGGTGGTCGGGCCGGCACCCAGGATCCATGCGGAACTGCTCCGCGACGAACGCGGCCACCGGCGCGGGTTTCCGTAACCGGCGTCACGGTGGCCCCGCCCTTCCTCGGCCTTCCCTGGTGCATCAGCGTGTGGAAGCTGATGCACCAGGCTTGTTTTGTCCGGTTGGGTGGGTCGTGCAGCCTCAGTGGTCGGCCATGCGGCCAGCGGTCTGCGCGGGAGGGCGTCATCCCCGCCGTCGCCCCGACGCGACCGGGCGCCCTCGGCGCCGCGTGGCGAGGGTTTCGCGGCCCCTCCGCGATGTGTCCAGCGCTATAGGGGGTTTCTCCGTGAAGGCGAGTAGTAGGTGGCTCCGGAGACTCGGCTCACTTCGATGTCAGCCCCGACTGGGATGCTCCTGCGCATGAAGGAGAAGGTCATGCCCACTTTCACTCAGATCACCGGGACACATGAGGTCCCTTGCGGCCTGAGGCGTCAGCTGGTCGATTGCTGGATCGCAGTCACGAATGCGGGTGGTGCTGCGGGTTTTCCTTTCCCGCCGGTCCATGACGATGACGTCGCGCCGGTCGCAGACGAGCTCCTCAGCCATCTCGACCCGTCGCGCAGCCGCCTCATCATCGCCAGGTTCGGTGAGGCCCTTGCCGGATGGGTTGTCCTCAAATGTGATCCCTTTCGGCTCGTCGCACACTGGGGAACGGTCCACCACCTCCAGACCCACCCCGGCTTCCGCAGCCGTGGTGTTGGCTCCGCTCTCATGCGAGAGTTGCGGACGGTGGCCCGTGACGAGCTGGGGCTTGAGCAGCTCCGTCTCACGGCCCGGGGGAGAGAAGGGTTGGAGGACTTCTACGGCCGCCTGGGATGGCGGGAGGTAGGCCGCTGGCCCAGCGCCTTGCGCCTCGCACCAGACGACACCCGAGACGAGGTCCTGATGCTCCTCGATCCCCTCTGACCGACCACCCCTGAGGGGTTCCTTTCGATCACTCGCGAGCCCAGATGAGGGTGGCGGCGAGGTGGAAGGCAGCCTGGTAGACGATGGCCAGCTTGTCCGTCCGCACGGCCAGACCGCGCCACTGCCCGAGCCGGTCGATGCACCGTTCGACTGAGTTGCGCTGCCTGTATGTCTCGGCGTCGAAGACGGGTGGCCGACCGCCGGTTCGGCCTCGTCGCAGACGGTGGCGGATCTGGTCGGAGGGCTGAGGGATGAGTGCTCGGATTCCGCGTCGGCGGATATGGCTTCGGATCGCGCGGGATGGGAACGCGCGGTCCGCCAGGACGGCGTCTGGTCGGGTCCTCGGTCTTCCCGGCCCGCTTCGCGGAACACGAATGCCGGTCATGACGGCCTCGAAGGCTGGTGCGTCGCCCGCCTGGCCCGCGGTGACCCGGAGGGCCAAGGGTCGTAAATGGTTGTCGCTGGCGAGGTGGACTTTCGTGCCGAGGCCGCCGCGGGAACGTCCGAGCGCATGGTCGTCAGGCTCAGCCCGATCTGGCGCCCCTCTCTTCTGGATCCGGCGGCGTGCTCGTGCGCTCGGCAGACGGTGGAGTCAACCGACAGGTCCAGCCGATGCCGACAGCCCCGTCGACCACTGCCCACGGTCAGAGCTGGGGACGTTCGTCCGTACGTAACCGGGGAGAAAGGCCTCTACGCCGACAGCCGTTTGCGAGCGGTCCGTGACGAGCCCAGCTCATCTGACAGGTCCCGCCAGGGCGAGCCGGTGCGGTACTTCCATGCGATGGCCTCCAGGGTTCGGCTGTGATCGGCCCATCGCCGACCGCGGACCGGATTGGCCGACATCCAACTCGATGCGGTCCCACATCGCATCAGTGATCACCAACCGGACGGATACATCTGATCAACCGACAAGCGAATCAGGGAGGCGTGCTCTGGCTCGGGGCGGACGAGCTCGTGGCGCAGGTAGGTGGCCGTGTCCCGGCTGGGATTGTCGGCTTGAATGGGAAAGGGGTTGCGCTCAGGGTGGGCGGGGGTTTGAGTTCGGTCTGTGACTGCTTTGAATGATCTTGTGCGGCCGGATCGATTCCCGCGTTCTTCCCGCTACGATCCGGCTTGGCTGGTGGGCTTGGACATGGGCCCGAACCCGTTGTGGCTCCTGGAGGACCTGGCCCGGGATCTGGATCTGCGGCCTGGGATGCGGGTCCTTGACCTCGGCTCCGGCAAGGGCGCCACGTCCGTCTTCCTGGCCCGGGAATTCGGAGTGGACGTCGTCGCCGCCGATTGGTGGATACCCGCGAAAGATGCGGCTGCCGTCTTCGCGGAGTCGGGGGTCGCCGACCGCGTGACGGCGGTACGGGCGGAGGCCCACGCCCTGCCGTTCGAGGCGGAGAGCTTCGACGCGATCGTGAGCATCGATGCATTCGAATACTTCGGCACCGCCGACAGCTACCTGCCCTATCTGGCCCGCTTCCTCCGCCCCGGTGGTCAACTCGCGGTGGCGACTCCCGGCATGACCCGTGAGGTCCGCGATCTCGGCATGATCCCGCCCCACATCAAGCGTGTGGTCGGCTGGGAGGCCATCGCCTGGCACACGGCGCAGTGGTGGCGGTTCCACTGGGAGATCACCGAACTGGTGGACGTCACGTCCGCACGGTTCCAAGAGGATGCATGGCGGGACTGGCTCTTGTGGGCTCGTGCGTGCGCCGAGCACCAGCCGGACGGTGAAAAGGCCAACCGGCCGGTGATCGACATGCTCATCGAGGACGGCGGGGAGTACCTCTCGTTCGCCCTGGTGACCGCACGCAAGCGGTAGTACGCGGCAGCCGCCGTGGCTCGACCGTCTTCCGAACGCAAGCCGTTGCGGGACTGGGCGAGCGCGGGAAGCCCGCCCGGCAGGATCGGGCTGACGCACTCCGGTCTGAGCCCGGAGCTCTTCACCTGGTCTGCTACGGTCGCCTCGGCGCGACAGGCGCGAGAACACGCTTCTGGTGCAGGGAGGTTGATGAATATGGCCGTCAGTGGCCTTTCTCAGCATGCCCATTTCCGGTCCGCGCGCTGAAGTGACGCGACGCGGTCCGGGTCGTTCCCACGACCAGGAGTCACACGTGCATTCCTCTCTTTCAAAGGACCTCACCGAGCTGATCACCGAGCGGCTCGTCTTGCGTACTTGGACCGCTGCCGAAGCCACGGCCGTCCTTGGCAGCGCGGGCGGCGCCCGGCCAGCCGACTGGGCCGCAGACTTCCCCTCCGAAGGCGACAGCGTCATCGCGAGCCTCCTCGGCGACAACGCCGCATGGCTCGGCACCTACGGCCATCGGCTGATCACCGAACGAGACACCAGTCTCATCATCGGATCGATCGGCCTGTTCTGGCCGCCCACTGAGGGGGTCCTCGAGCTCGGGTACGGGGTCGTCGCCTCCCGCCGCGGCCGGGGCTACGCCACCGAGGCCACCCGGGCACTCGCCGCCTTCGCCCTCACCGCGCCCGCCGTCCACACCGTGGCCGCCGGCGTGGAGCTCTCGAACCCGGCCTCCGTCCGCGTCCTGGAGAAAGCTGGCTTTGAGCGGTACACCACCACGACCGAAGACGCCGAAGAAACTGCCCGCTTCGCGATCACCCAGCACAGCAGCCCCGGCAAGTAGACGCCCTGGGCCGGCGGCCCCCCGCCGGCCCACCGGACTCGACCATTCGCTCCATCCGATCGACGGTAGCCCTCTGGCGGGAAAGCGCTTTGAGTGGCCTGGCGTCCTGCCGCGCGGGCCGCTGAGTCGTCGGGCCTCTGTAAGAGGCGGGCCTCCTGGGATCGATGCAGGCGCGAAGACTTCTTCGAATCGCATACGGGAGTGCGAAGAATTACGCAGAACGGTTGTTACTCGATCAACTGGTCCGGTCGGGTGAGGCGGGCCGGGAGTGCGCTGGGTGGTGCGCTGGAGTGCATCGTTCCGGATTGTGGTTGGCGGTGCGGGTGGGTGTAACGGTCAGTGAATGTCAGGGTCGCGCCTGGCTGGGATGTGTGTGGTGTGCAGGTGAGTGTGACGGGAATGTCCGGGTGCGGTAACCGGGACTGGCGGGGGCTGCAGCCGGTCGTGTGCCGGGTCGAGAGTGGAGCCCTCAGCCCGTCCGGGCCGGGAACCCGCACCGCCCTTACCAGCTTGTTTCGGCTGGTTGAGCGCTGTTCTTGAGGGAGCGTCACCCATGTCTTCTGCTTCTTCCTCCGTCCGCCGTATCGCCGCCACCGTCCTGGCCGCCGGAGCCGTCGTCGGCGCGGCCGCGCTGCCGGCCTCCGCGCAGGACCACGGCCAGCGTCAGCGCCCGCGGGTGGAGATCAGCCGGGTCCAGGCCGACAGCCCCGGCCGCGACGACCACTCCAACCGCTCCCTGAACAACGAGTGGGTCGAGATCACCAACACCACCCGCGACGCCGTCAACCTCCGCGGCTGGACCCTGCGCGACGCCGACGGCAACCGCTACCGCTTCGACAACGTCCGCATCAACGGCCGCGCCACCATCCGCATCCACACCGGCAAGGGCCGCGACACCCGCACCGACCTCTTCCAGAACAGCCGCGAATACATCTGGGGCAACAACGGTGACACCGCCACGCTGCGCGATGACCGCGGCCGCACGGTCGACACCGAGTCATGGGGCCGGCACCACCACTGATCCTTGCGGGTCGGTTCCCGGGGGCCGCCTGGACGGCGAGCGCCCGCCGGCGCCCGGCCCGCCCGGGCGGGAAACTGGCGGCCGGCCCGCACGCCCGTATACCGGCCAGCCACCCGGCCCGGGGCCTGACTACAGGACGCGCAGGGGGACACGGTCATGACGGCAAGGCAGCGCGTTGCCGCGTCGGTTTCCGTGCTTCGCCGGCGAGTTTGTTTCCGGCTTGGACCGAGGCTCACGGGAGGCGTGAGCGCCGCAGTGTCTGCCCGCGGCCAGAGCCGGGCAGGTCGGGCGTGTGGTGTCAGACCGGGATGATCCCGGTGTCACGTGTGAGGGGGCATCGCCGGTGAAAGGGGTGACGGCGCGCAGGCGCCGCCGGGTCGGATGCAGTGTGGTGGCGGGGACGCTGCTCGGGGCGGCCGGGTGGTGGGCGGACTGGGCGGGGTACGGGAGGGCGGGCACGGTGTTGGGGGCTTCGGCCGGGGCGGCGGTGCTGGCCGGTGCCTGGCGTACGGGCGGTCGGTACCTGTCGTGGGCCGAGGAACCGCCGCAGGACGTAGCCGCGCTGCCGCCGGAAGAGGAGACGGACGACCGGGAGCGGTAGCTACGGCTGCTGTACGCGATTGATACTGCTGGCGGCGGGTCGGGCCGGGTAGGAGAGTTGTCGGAGTTCGAGTAGATCGTGTGCCACGGCCGCGCTGGGGCCCTGGGCAGGCCGTATCCGACGCCGGGCCACGATGAGTCGCGCAAGTGAGCCGGGCGCCGCTCGCCATGCGGTCTCCGGTCGTGCCGACGATGTCTGTGCCGCTGGGCCGCGGGTGGGCCGTGGCGGTGAGGGCCATCTCGTTTTTCGGTCCCGTCAGTCCCGTCAGTCCCGTTGGTCCCGTCGCGGGGGTTCGGTGTCCGCGTACGGCGGCTCGGTTCGTATGGCGATCGTGGCGGGTCCGCGCGGGTGAGGGCGGCGCTGTTCGGGCGGCCGGTGGGTCCGGCCGCCCGTGGCTGGTCGGTGGTGGGCTTCGGCCGTGGGGTGGCGGGGTGCGATCTTGGCGTGGCGGTGGTGGGAGCGCTCGGCATCGGTGGCGATCCGGTACTGGTCGTTCGATCCTGCCCAAGGGCGGTTCCGTTGATCCCCGAGGCCGGACCCCCCTTCACGGGCCCGTCTCCCGGACGCGCGCTGCCCCGTTCCGGTGAAGTCTGACCGGTCTCGGCATGGTTTGCCCGTGTTGCTTCTAGGCTCTGGGTCGGCTTCACCATCTTTCTACCGAACGGGGAGCAGCATGGCCGAGCAGGCCGACCTCATCCTCCATGGCGGCGACATCGTCACGCTCGCTGAGCACGGCGACGAACGGGGCGAAGCGGTGGCCGTCAAGGACGGCACCATCGTCTTCGTCGGCCCCGAGCGGGAGGTGCTGGAAGGCTGGCGCGGCCCGCGCACCGTCGTGCGGGACCTCGGGGGGCGTGCCCTGTTGCCCGGGTTCATCGACGCGCACGGGCACCTCGGCGGGATCGGTCTGCAGGCCGTCATCGCCAACCTGCTGGCCGACCCGGACGGCGACGTCACCGATCTGGCCTCTCTGCAGGACAAGCTGCGCTCCTGGGCTGCGGGCCCGGTGGGTGCGGACTCCGATTGGATCATCGGCTTCGGGTACGACGACGCGATGCTCGCCGAGGGCCGGCACCCCACCCGCGACGACCTCGACGAGGTGTCCACGGACCGCCCGGTGCTCGCCATCCACCAGTCCTTCCACCTCGGCGCGGTCAACAGCCTCGGCCTGAAACGGCTCGGCTACTCGGCCGCTACACCCGACCCCGAGGGAGGGATGATCCGGCGGCGCGAACTCGCCGTCCCGCCCTCGCACGGCGAGCCCGACGGCGTGCTGGAGGAGAAGGCGTTCACCCCGGCCTCGGACCTGGCGTTCGTGGGGCTCCCGGAACGGGAGCTGCTGATGCTGTTCGCGACGGGCGCGGCCACGGCGGCGAGCTTCGGCTTCACCACGGTGCAGGAGGGCGGCACCACCCTCGCCAACCTCCAGGCTCTGCGGGACACGGCCGCCGCCGTGCCGCTCCCGGTCGACGTGGTCGCGTACGTGAAGGCCGACGAGGCCACCGCATCCCGCCTCGACGACCCGATCGGGGTGAGCGACGAGTACGTGGACGGCGTCCGCGCGGCCGGCGTGAAGCTGGTCCTGGACGGCTCGCCGCAGGGGCGCACCGCATGGCTCACCGAGCCGTACATGACGCCGCCGCCCGGAAAGCCCGAGGACTACTGCGGCTACCCGGCGGTGCCGGACGACGCGGTGGTGGCCAAGCAGATCGGTACGGCGGTCGAGCGAGGCTGGCAGGTCCTGGCGCACGTCAACGGCGACGCGGCGATCGACCAGTTCCTCAAGGCGGTCGAGGCCCCCCGGCCCGGGCCGCCGCCCACCGTGGCGCTCCCCCCGCAGACAGCCCGCCCGGGACAGGTCCAGGGGTTAGCCCCGCG
>NZ_JBHYVA010000067.1:7983-20232 GCF_042750055.1 Streptomyces sp. NPDC059456 | reverse complement strand
TCGTCGGCCTGACCCTGCTGCTCGGCTCGATGCTCGGCGCGGCGGTGCGCACCAGCGCCCGGCCGCACCAGGCCCCGGGCCGCCCGACCGGCGACTACCGCACGCGCGGCGGGGGGGGCGGGGGCCCCCGCCGCCGGCCAGCCCGTCGTGCGGGCCGCCGACGAGGCCGCGCTGTACCGAGTCGCCCGCCGTCGCGCCCGTGACACCGAGCAGCGCAAGATGCGTGTCGATGTCCGCTACAGCGCCGACGAGCACACCGAGATCCTCGCCGAGGCCCGCCGTCTGAACCTGGCGGGCGCACACTACGTCGGCGCCGTCGTCATGGCCCACCTGAACGGCGACCTCGCCCTGCCCGGCCAGCGGACCTCCCACGACGACCTGATCGACGAGCTCGCCGCCCTGCGGTCTCAGGTCGCCGCCATCGGCAACAACGTCAACCAGATCGCCTTCAAACTGAACTCCGGCGGCCATCCACACCCTGGGGACACAGCCCTCCTCGCGGAAGCCCGACGCGTCCTGGTCCTGGCCCGTGACGCCGCCACATCGATCGATGTGGCGTCGGACAAGGCCGCCACATCGAAGCGAGCCGCCTAGTGATCGCGAAGATCGGCAAGGCCGGCGCCAACACCCGCGGGGTCCTGAGGTACCTGTACGACACCGTCCGGGCCAAGGATCACACCGACCCCCACCTCGTGGCCTCCTTCGACGGCTTCGCCCCCGACCCCGGACGCGACCCCGACGCCACGCTCGCCCACCTCGCCACCGTCCTCGACCTGCGGGTCAAGCAGGCGGGCGACCGGGCACCCGACAAGCACGTGTGGCACTGCTCGGTGAGGGCCGCACCCGAGGACCGGATCCTGTCGGACGAGGAGTGGGCGGTGATCGCCCGCCGGATCCTGAACGCCACCGGCATCGCCCCCGCCGGCGACCCGGACGCCTGCCGCTGGGTCGCGGTCCGCCACGCGGAGGATCACATCCACATCGTCGCCACCAAGGTCCGAGGCGACCTCCGCGAGCCCCGGAGCTGGAACGACTATCCGCGTGCCGACAAGGAATGCGCCGCGATAGAGAAGGAGTACGGCCTGCGCCAGGTCGTGCGCGGCGACCGCACCGGCGCCAAACGCCCCACCCGCGCCGAGAAGGAGAAGGCCCTGCGCGCCAGGCATGCCGCCACGCCCAGGGAGAGGCTGCGGGCCACCGTCCGCACGACGGTGGCGGCCGCCACGGGCACCGAGGACTTTTTCACCATCCTGCGCAGCGCGAGCGTGCTGGTGGACATCCAGTACTTCCCCTCCGGCGACATCCGCGGCTACAAAGTCGCCCTCGCCGACGACACGAACGCCAAGGGCGAGCCGGTGTGGTTCTCCGGCTCCACCCTCGCCCCCGACCTGTCCTACCCCAAGATCAGCGAGCGTCTCGCACCCAGCGAATCCGCCTCCGTGGGTCGGCACTCCGGCCTCCGGAGTACGGCCTGGCAGCAGGTCACCGACGCCGCCGACCGGATCCCGGACGTTCTCGAGCAGGCTGACGACGCCGTGGGCCAGGCGCACATCACCGTGCTCGCCGAAACGCTCGACGCCCTCCCCCTCATCGCCCCCGCCAGCTACAGGTCCCAGCTGGCCCAGGCAGCAGCGGCATTCGAGCGGGCCAGCCGCTCCCGTATCCGCGCCCGCCACCAGCAGGCCCAAGCCACACGACGCGCGATCAAGGCGATCGTTCGTGAACCCGCGCCGAAGGACGGAGCCCTCCTCGCGATGCTCCTCGACTCCCTGCTCCTGGCCGTCGTCGCAGCCCAGCACTGGCACCACACCCGCCACCACGACCAGCAAGCCGAAGCCGCCCGCCAAGCAGCCGAACACCTCCATGCCGCTTACCAGGCCGCCGCAGCCCAGCCCCTGACCGTGATCCACCAGCACGGCCTCCGCCTGACCCTCACCGTGCAGCAGGAACAGGCCGCCCTCGTCCGCCAAGCCCTACCCGACCTGGCCGAACAGGTCCTCGCCGAGCCTGGCTGGCCTGCCTTGGCCGCCACCCTCACCGACGCCCAGAAGTCCGGCCACGACCCGACCATCCTGCTCGCCGAAGCCACCCGACGACGGGAACTCGACACCGCCACCTCGATCAGCGACGTCCTCGTCTGGCGGCTGCACCGACTCGTCGGCGTGGTAGGTGGAAGGCTCGCTCACCCCGACTCCGCGAGCACCACCCGCCTGGGTTCGAGCGCAGCCGTCCTCGGTCCCTCACGACAGCCACCACCCCGCCGAAGCAGCCGGTAGCCGGAAGGCCGCCACTGTCGCTGGCAGGCGCCCTGTTCCTTCGGGGAACACGGCAGGTGTTCCCCGAAGGAACGGTCGAATTGTTCCCTGAAGGAACACGGCGCGTCACCGGCCACCGCAACTCAGCGTTGGCTCATACGGTGCTAGACCGCGACCTCGGCCCCGAGGGTGCCGGCACCGATGGCGTCTCGCAGAACGTGGGTGATCTCCTCGGGCTTGAGGTCGATGCCGTCGAGCCCCTCCACCGTCAGCGGGACTTCTTCCAGTGCGTATTCGCCGCGGCCTTCGGCGCTGAACTCGGGACCGGTCCGGTCCTCGAAGGACCATGTCGCGATGCGGGCGAGGTAGAAGAGCTGACGCTCCTCGTCGGACTCCATCGTGTGGAGGAGCCGGACGATGTCGGCCTTCCCTGCGATCTCCTCGTGGATCTCCCGGTGGAGTGCGGCCTTCAGGGACTCGTCGCTCGCTTCGACACCGCCACCGGGCAGCACCCAATACACGGGGATGCCGGGCTTGGTGCGGCGGATGACCAGCATCGTGTCGTCAGCGGTGATCAGGACGGCGCGGACTCGTTCGATCATTTCGCTCTGTCTCCTTGCTCGTTGACGGTCTCGGTGCGGCAGCCAACCGCCATTGGCTGGACGGCTACCAGTGATGAACGACGTTCGGCCATGCAAGGGACGCCACGCGTCAGGTGCGGTGGAGCTGGCCCCAGCGACAGCCCAAAGGCATCGAACACGCCGACCACGGAAGCTGTTGTGCAAATTCTTCGACATCAACTAAAGTCAGGACCGCACTGGAATGCTTCGATGCGTAGTCCGACCCTAGGAGTCGTCCGCATGAGTGTGCCTCAGTCGCCATGGGCGACAGATGTGTTCGGCGATCAGGCCGCAGCTGTACGCCTCGCCGTCGGACAGGGCCTTCGTAACATGCAGGCCAACGCACAGGCCGCACAGGAACAAGCAGCATCTCGCACCACCCGCACCTACGGCACCACCCGATATGAGAACCAGTACGAGCGGCTGCAGGACGAACTCAAGGACTTGCCCGGCGCCCGCGCGGTCCAGCCGTTCGGGTTCTCATACGAGCTGATGCTCATCGGCAACGGGCTGCTCTACCCGTTCCGGTACTCCAAGACCAAGTCGGACGTGCGCAGCGCGCGCATCCCCAGCGAGTCGCGGCTGGTACGGGAGCTCTTCACCTTCGCGCCGGCGCCGAAGCACACCCAGGACCCGTTCGACCTCGACTTCGGGACGGCCGTCCCGACCGCTGAACCGCGCGGCGCTCTGGCGACCGTCCCACAGGGCACCCAGTTGATCCTGGTGCCCTTCGCCTGCAACGCCTCCGAGCTGCTCGAGGCGCACTGGGGCATCGCAGCCCTCGGAATGAACCGGCAGCTGGAATGGACGACAGATCCCGAGCCGCTCCACCTGCCTCAGTCGGTCACCTCGTACACGCCGCGGCCGATCAGCATTCCGCACCAGATCACGGCACACACCAGCTTCGCCGACGGAACCGAACCCACCCTTACGCTGTCCTCTCGTACCGCCTCTGACCGGGCCCTGCACGTACCCGCTCAGACCGAGGCAGAACCCGTCGAGGACCAGACCAACGAAGACGATGCGACTCACTAAGCAAGACCTGATTCCCGGCACGGAAGAACGAGGCGCCACGCCGCGTGCCATCTCCGACGGCTTCGATCCCACCCGGCTGACACAAGCCCGTCGGCTGGCGGAGATGACGAAGAAGGACGTGGCGGCACAGCTCGGAGTGACGCCTGCCGCGGTGGGTCAGTACGAGACGGGGGTCTCGAAGCCACGGCCTGACTTGATCCCCCGTCTCGCGGAGATCCTCGGGGTTCCGGTGACATTCTTCCTGCTGGGAAGGCCGGCCAACCGGCTCGACGCCTCCATGGCGCACTTCCGAAGCCTGCGCAGCACGCCGAAGTCCCAGCGAGAGCGTGCTCTCGCCTTCGCCGAGCAGGTCTGGGAGCTCACCTACGCGCTGGAACAGCGGATCCAGTTGCCGCTTGTCGACCTGCCCGGCTTCGCCGGCGGGGAGGTCCACCCCGGCGAGGAGCTGTCCGCCGATCCCGCGTCCGCCGCCCGTGAGCTGCGCAGGCGCTGGGGTCTCGGCGACGGCCCTGTCACACACCTGGTGAGGCGGATGGAGTCCCACGGGATCGTGGTGGTGATGCCGCCTGCCAGTGATCCTTCCGCTGCGAGCGTGGACGCGTTCTCCACCCGGGCCGCGCGACCGCTCGTCGTTCTGACCGCCAACCGGGCGGACGACATCTACCGGCATCGGTTCACCGCCGCCCATGAACTGGGCCACCTCGTGCTTCACGGCGATGCCACCGGTGACAGCCGTCAAGAGAAGGAGGCCGACGCCTTCGCGGCCGAGTTCCTGACCCCCCAGTCCAGCATCCTGCCCTTGCTGCCCAGGCGGATGGATATCGCACGGCTGGCAGAGCTGAGAGGAGTCTGGGGGGTCTCCCTCCAGTCGCTCGTCTACCGATGCCGTGAGTTGGGACTGATTTCCGACGCCACCGCCAGCAGGACGTACCAACGCCTGCGCGCGCTCGACGGCCAGCCCGGCTTCACGCCGGAATCGGTCTCGAACTTCCCCGGTGAGCAGCCCTCGCTGCTCGGTCAGGCCTTCGACCTGGCGGCTAAGGAAACGAATCTCTCCGTTTCCGAGCTGGCGCATGAACTGGCGTGGAACAACAAGCGAGTTCGAGACCTTCTGGGTGTCCAGGAGCAAAGGCCGGTGCTCCGCCTCGTCCAGTAATGCCGATGCCTTCGAGTACCTGCACGGTCCACGCCGACCGTGCGGCAACTCAAGGACGCTCGGCCTCCGCACGGATCGCTGGGGCCAGGAGTTCGACCGCCTCCAGCCAGGGGAAGCGGTCGGCGCCTCCACCGGACTTGGGAAGGTGCGGCTGGTAGCTGCTGACCAGGACGCCCATCTCGCGGAGCTCGGCCAGGCTTCTCTGGTACGCCCGGTGGGCAGCGAGGGCGCTGTTCACGTACGGAAGGACCACGGTCGGGACTCCCATGCCGGTGGCTTCGCACAGGATCCCGAGGGCGAGGTTGTCCGCAAAGCCGGCCGCCCACTTGTTGACCGTGTTGAAGGTGGCCGGTGCGACGGCGATGGCGTCGGCCGGCGGGAACGGCCGCGCCTCGCCGGGTGAGCGCCACGCCGAGCGGATCGGGTACCCGGTCTGCTCCTCTACAGCCGCGACGTCCAGGAAGCCGAGCCCCTGCGGTGTGGCGACCAGGCCCACGTCCCAACCCCGCTTCTGTGCAGCGGTGATCAGTCTGCCGACATCGCCGGCGACCTCGGCCGCGCACACGACGACGTACAGGAAGGGCTTGCGCTGCGGTTCGGTCACGCGGGTACTCCCAGTCGGCGGCTGAAGTGGTGGAGCTCTGGCAGCGTACGACGGCGGTCCCGGGCGGCCATGTCGGCGACCAGCTCGCGGACGGCGGGACGGCGTACGTCCTGGGCGGCGCAGGTCTCGGCGATCCGCAGGGCCTGAAGCCGACGCGATCGTCGTCCCCACCGGTGCCATGGCCGACCGCCTCCTCAAGCTCACTCCCAAGACGGACAGGCGCAAGATCGAGAAGATCCCCTGGGGCGTCCCCGACCACCTCCTCACCAGCCCACCACCCCGGCCCGCCCGGCGCCCCGCCAGCCATCTGCGAGTGCTCTTCGCCGGGCGCCTGAGCTCCGAGAAGGGGCTCGAACCCCTCCTGCAAGCCATCTCGGCCACCCCCTCGGTCGAGCTGAGCATCGCCGCCCCGCGCGCCCAGTTCCACGACCTCACACCGGTGATCCGCCAGCATGGCGTCCACGTCCGTTACCTCGGCTGGTTCCGCCGGCAACAGCTCTGGAAGGTCTTCGCCGACCACGACGTCCTTGCCGTGCCCTCCACCACCCTGGAGGCCATGGGGCTCGTCGCGCTCGAAGCCCAGGCCTGCGGACTCCCTGTCCTCTACCAACCGGTCCCCGGACTCAGCGAAGCCCTCTCCGGCAGCGGCCTGGCCACCGACGTCACCAACGCGACCACCGCAGCCCACGATCTCCACCGCCTGCGCACGACCCCCGGCCTGCTGGAGATGCTCCGGGCATCCGGCCGCGCCAACGCCGCCCGCTTCCCTCTCAGCACCACCGTCGCAGCCATCTCCGAGCTCGGCCGACGGCTCGCCTGACCTCGCCTGTGGCGCAGCGGGCACTGCCCTAACCGCGTCACTAACCTGGCCAGTGGACCACCCGCGACCCACGACGATCGGGAGACCATGACCCACACCAGCGACCGGATCGAAGCCCTCCTGCAGACCGGAGTGCGCGACGAGGTCTACCCCGGCGCGGTGTGGGCCGTCGGGGACGCCGACGGCATCCAGGCCAGCGGTGCCGTCGGCCTCCTCGACCCCACCCAGCCGGACGAGCCGATGCGGCTGGACACCGTCTTCGACGTGGCCAGCCTCACCAAGATCCTTGCCGTCTGGTCAACGATCGACACCCTCGTGGAAGAGGGGAAACTCCAGCTCCACGCTCCCCTGGGCGCCTTCTGGGAAGAGGTCGCAGGTCATCCCCTGGCCGAGGCCACGACCCATCACCTGCTCACCCATACCGCCGGGCTGCCCCTGCGTGCCAACCTCAAGAACCTCTACGGCACCGACCCCCAGGACATCCGCGACGGAGTTCTCCACGAAGCACTTCACCGCCGACCGGGCGAAGCCGTCGAGTACACGGACCGAGCCGCCCTCGTCCTCGGTTACCTCGCCGAATATCTCTCCGGCCAGCCCCTGGAGCGGCTCGCCACCGACCGCGTCTGGCAGCCGCTGGGCATGACCAGCACCCGTTTCGGGCCCCTCCCCAACCCCGAGGCCGACCGCTATGCCCCCACCGAGTACGACGAGACCACCGGCACGCACCTCAAGGGCACCGCCCACGATTTCTCCGCCCGCCTCCTCGGTGGCGTCTGCGGCATCGCCGGCACCTTCTCCGTCCTCGACGACCTTGCCCTCTTCCTCCGCCACATGCTCGCCCCCACACAGGCCGCCTTCGGACCCACCTGGATCAAGGACTCCCTCCGCATCCACACCGGCGACCTCACCCCGGCCCGTGGCCTCTTCTGGCACCCCGCCCCCGGCACCGACCCCGCCGACGACATCTGGGTCCACTACGGCTTCACCGGCACAGGGATGTGGATCAGCCCCACGCAAAACCGCTTGGCCGTCCTTCTGACCAACAAGCTCCGCCTCAACCGCGACCGCGAGCCTCTCACGGCTGTCCGCAACGCCTTCCGGGCAACCGTCTTCGACACAAACGATCCGCAGTAGAGGTAGGCGGGTCGAAGGCGGCCAGCTCGATCCCTCGCCTGGCGGAGCGACCGCAGGAATCACTTCCTCGTTGATGGGTCAACACCCGTACGAGAGGTCTGCGTCGATGGGACGAGCGAAGTCCAACAAGCCGCGCCGCCCCCGACTCCCGAGGCAGGAGCGAATCATGGCTGTTCCCACCGCCGGATTGTCTTACGACAAGCCCACCGGGTACGTCATGCCGATGATCCGTGCCGGAATGATCGAGACGCCCCGCGAAGGGCGGCCCCGCAACGAGGCTCCCGAGATTGCCGTCCTGAGCGACTGCTTCAAGCACTTCGAGCACGAAGGTCTCCAGCGCCTGGTCATGGATCTGGCTTGCACGGCGGCCGAGGCCACGATCATGTTCTCCGAGCACAGCCCGCTCAGCCCGCTCGAACTGCTCCAGCAGTTCTCCGCCCAGCACGCCGTCGACATGGCCACGGACCGGACCCTGAAGGATGGAGCCGTCGTCTGGGGATACATCCCCTCCATGGTGCGCCCCATCCTCGAGCCCGAGGCCCGACCCGGAATGGCCGAGGTTCTGTTCGAAATCGACAGGAAGTACGGCTTCCACACGTCGATGGACTTCCTCGTCGCCCTCGCCTACTACTCGGGTGCGGTGGCCCGGCGGCTGTCCGAAGCAACCAGCCGCAGCGCTGAAGAGATCCTGCAGGAACTGGAGAAGCGCGCCGAACCAATCTGGGCAGGACTCGACGCGTTCGACACGCGCGACTACATGACCACATGACGCACCCGAACCGACGCGGGCAGGGTCTCCTGTCCAAGCTGGCAGGCACTCCCGGAGCCGCGACCACCCGGCCTCACGTCACTCTCTGTCGATCTTGCCGCGCGTGTCAGGGGTGGGGTCTACGCTCGTGACATGGACCAGAACAAGGTCATCAAGAAGGTCGTCGGCATCCTGACAGAGGCATACGACGATTTCCGCCAACCAGAGTCGGCCGATGCACCCGATACAGAGGATCCTGGGCTGATCGGCCAGTTTCTGACGGAAGCGATGCCCAGGATTGAACTCTCGCCCGACGACTCCCTGGAGGAGATCGCCGAGCAGATAGGCCGCGAGATGGGCAAAGCCGTCACACAGTTGGCCGCCGCCTTCGCCGCGGCTTACATCCAACTTGCCTTGGTCCACGACGAAGGTGATCCGGCGGTTCCTTCGGCCGAGGTTCTGCGGGACATGGCGATCCGGGCCGAGGGTGTAGAAGGCGACGCCTGACCCCGTGCCGCCCCATCGCGGGGACCACTCCACGCCGTCCGTCTGATCGCTTGCGGCAGCAATCCTCAATGTCAGCGCTCCGCTGGCGGCGACGAGTCGCGGGCGACCCGGGCTACTCACGCCGACCGGGACCACCACCGCGAAGGGCGTGCCCCAACCGTGCCCTTAAGGACGGTAAACAGCGGTCAGAGCCGGATCCCGGAGGGCCTTCAAGAGGGGACTATCAGAGCCTGTTTATGCAGGTCAGCAACGGTGCAGACGCGTTCCGCGCAGTAGATTCCCAAGCTTATAGCGCGGGTTCGATTCCCGTCATCCGCTCCATTGCAAAGCCCCAGGTCAGCGGCCTGGGGCTTTTGCGTTGCCTAGACTTTTCTACCCTGCCTCGGCCTCCGGAGCTCCGTTCAGAAGGCGCTCAGGGCGTCGCGGGTGTTGGTGCGGTAGAGGCCGACCTTCGGGTCGGCGACGCTGCCCGGCTTGGCCAGCTTGAGGCTGACGCCGTCCGCGTTCGGCATGTGCTCCTTGTCGGCCAGGACGTTGACCTCGTCGGCCACGGTGCCGTTGCCACCCGACGGGTTGAGGTCCACGGCCGCGTACGCGGTGGCGCCGGGGTGCACCGGGTACGCCGGGGCGCCGCCCAGTCCACCGGGGGCAGTGGCCTGGAGGCCGAGCGCGGCGCCCTTGGCGCTGAAGCCGACGGTGGGGAAGTAGTCCAGACCGCAGGAGGTGGAACCGTTGTTGGTCACGGCGATGACCCGGACGGTGGCCGGAGCGCCCGTCGGGGAAGTGACCTTGACGGTCAGGTTCCGCGCCGAGCAGGGGTGGGTGTAGGCGTAGGAGTCGCCGGTGGTGCCCCCCGTGTTCTTGCCGCTCGAACCGGCCTTCACCGGGGTGGCGGTGGCCGTTCCGGTTCCGGTGGCCTTGCCGGCGGACGGGGCGGCGGAGGCGCCCTCCCCGGACGGCGTCACGGTCCCGGTCGAGACCTGCTTGTCCGCGCTCTTGGCCGCGGCGGGGTTCGCGGTCGGCCCGCCGGCGCTGTCCGAGCCGCCGCAGGCGGTCAGGGCCAGAGCGAGGCCGGCGGTGGCGGCGGCCAGGGCGGTGGTGCGGAGTCGGTAGGTGCGCATGGGGAACTCTCCGTGTCGGTGCGGTCGTCGGAGGGAGGCTTCCGCTTCCCGTCTGACGAGACGTTGTGTGGGGCTGCTGTTCCGGTCGGCTGATGCCGCAGGCGGCCGAGGGCGGTCGGTGGGGCGGGTGGGGGCCCTCCCGTTGCGACCGCCGAATCCGATGGCGGACCGACCGGCTGATGACGCAACTGTGGGGCCGGTTTCGTCCCAGTGGTGTCTGGACCGGGATAGTTGGAACCCTGGAACGCTCCCGACCCCTCTCACCTGGGCGATCGGGCGACCCTGGAACGTGCTTCCGGGATGAGGGGGAGGGTGGAATGGCCACGGAGACGGAGCGGTTCGCGGAGCTGATGCGCGGATTCAAAGAGCGCTCGGGGCGCAGCTACGGCACGCTCGCGAAGCGGCTGCACTCCAGCAACTCGACGCTGCACCGCTATTGCAGCGGCGCGGCGGTGCCCGCGGACTACGCCCCGGTGGAGCGGTTCGCCCGAGTCTGCGGCGCCTCGGCCGACGAGCTGCTCGCGCTGCACCAGCAGTGGCTGCTGGCACTGGTGGAGCGGCGGCGGGGGGCGGCGGACGGGCAGGCCTCGGGGTCGGGGGCCGCGAACTCCGCCGCGCCGCGGGACGGTAACGCCGCGACGGAGGTGCCGCCTGCGTCGGCGGTGGTGGTGCCCGGGGAGGCTTCGGAGGCCCGGCCGCAGGCGGAGACCGACCCCGAACCTGCCCCGGCGTCCGCGGCCGGGTCCGCCCCGGCGCCCGGACCTGCCGCTGCGGAGGCACCCGCCCCCACAGCGGCAATGGACGCACCCGAACCGGCGGAGCCACCCACCCCCACGCCTACCCCCGCTCCCGCGCTGGCACCGTCGGAGGCCCCCGCCCCTGCACCGGCACAGGAGGCACCGGCACCGGCACACGCCCCTGCCATCCTTGTCCAGCCGGGCCCCGCCCGGGCCTCCGTACCGGGGGCCCGGCGTCCTCGGCTGCTGCTCGCCGTCGCAGCCGCCGTGGCCACCGCCGCGGTGGCGGGGACCGCCGCCGCCGTCTCCGCCATGGGAGACACGGGTCACGGGGACACGCGCCACGGCGCTGTCCAGCCGTCCTCGCGCGAGCGGGCGGCGGCGGGCCCGGCCTTGCCGTCCGGCGGGTCGTCACCCACGCCCACAGCCGATTCCGCTCCCCCGTCCAGCCCCGGACCGTCGTCCCCCTCGGCAACGTCCGCGTCCACCTCACCGGGCACCGCCAAGGAGGGGGCCTCCCCCACCGCCCCGTTCACGGTCAACGTCCTGCCCGACAACTGGGACAGCCCCTGCGGCCAGTGGTTCGCCCTGGACAAGGCACCCGGCACGGTCCCCCCGCCCCCCGCCGGGCAGGCGACCGAAGGGTGGGCCCGGGCCCTGAACGCCGTCCCGGCGGGGCACCTGCGCATGCAGCTGACCGTCCAGGGCACCGAGGGCAAGGCCACGGTCCTGCACGCGCTGTACGTCCATGTCGTGAGCGGCCGCAAGGCTCCCGGCTGGAACGCGTACACCATGGGCGCCGGTTGCGGTGGCGCACTGGTGCCGGCGTCCTTCGCCGTGGACCTGGACAGCGCCTCCCCGAGGGCCAGGCCCGTACCCGGCAAGGAGGGCGAGCGGCCGACCACCTCGACCGACTTCCCGTACAAGGTCTCCGCCACCGACCCCCAGGTGCTGAACATCGACGCCGCCACACTCGGTCAGGACGTCAGCTGGTACATGGAACTGGCCTGGAGCAGTGGCGACCGCAAGGGCAGCACCCGCATCGACGACCACGGCCGCCCGTTCCGCACGGTCGCCCTGAACACCGGCCACAGCTACTGGTACAACGAGAACAACAACGCCTGGCTGCCGTACACGGGATGAAAGACCCATCGCACCTGCCCGCTTGCGAGTTCAGCCCCCTGGGCTGGTGGCCTACCGACAACGGCAGCACGCAGACGCTCCGGACGACTGCCACCGCACGGGGGACCAACGCGAAGGGCGTGCCCCAACCGTGCCCTCAAGGACGGTCAAGACCGGTCACAACCGGTTCGAGACAAGGTCCCGAACGTCACCCCGCAGAGCCTATCCATGCAGGTCAGAACCCATGTGAGCGCGCCAAGGGCAGTAGATTCCCAAGCTTATAGCGCGGGTTCGATTCCCGTCATCCGCTCAGATACGAATGGGCCCGGCGCCAAACACGGGCGTCGGCGGTGTGCCACACCCACAGCCGAACACACACACCCCAACACC
>NZ_JBHYVA010000067.1:0-7973 GCF_042750055.1 Streptomyces sp. NPDC059456 | reverse complement strand
GCGCGCCCAAGGGCCTTTATATCCCCAATATTTTCGGGGGGTTTCTTTCCCCCACACCCGATAATAACCCACCCCCCAGCACACCCAGGGGCCTTCGTCGTTGTCCAGACCTGCATGCAGACCATCGTCCCGGATCACGAGACATGGCAGTCAATCGCCGCCGCGGAAGCGCCATTTGATGCCGTCCGACCGATGGCATCCGCCCCGCCGCATGCCAGGGGCGGATCGAGCCCGGCCCTGGGTCGTCGCCCTCCTGCTCCTGGCCGCAGCCGGCACAGGCGGCTTCCGGCTACGGCGACGGCGACGGCAGGAGGCAGCCCGCTGGGAACAGGCACGGGCGCCGCTGGGTCACCGCTGGGTCATCCAGTGCAAGCACCGCAGGGCCGGCTGGTCCGGATCCGCAGTCGGTACCCCCGACCTCCAGGTCCTCAACGGCACCGGCCGCCAGATCCACGGTGGCGACGTCCTGGTCATGCTCACCAACGGCCGCTTCTCCAGCCCCGGCCTCGACTTCGCCAAGTCCCAGCGCCTCCACCTCGTCGACCGCCACCTCCTCGCCCAATGGGCCGGCGGATCCCGCCCCTTGTGGGAACTCCTCCGCACCGTCCCACCGCCGCGGAAGCCGACGTCCCTCTCGTAGCCGGAGGGAGTGCCACTCCCGCGGCCACCCGGCTGAACTCGGCGGCGGTAGCGCGGCCGCATCGGCAAGGGCACACCCGACCGTGCCCGAGGGTCGACACCACCGGACGTACAACCATCGACCACCGTGAGCGATCAACGCTTGCGCACACAGTCACTGCACAGGGGAGAGTCGTGAATCACCGCACCGCCACCGCAGTCCTGTCGGTCGTCATCGCTGCTGCCGCGCTGACCGCCTGCGGCAGCGACCAGACCACCGACAAGACCACCGACAAGCCTTCGGTGAAGACACCGCCCGCAGCCGCGCCGAGCGCTCCCGCCGCGTCCGAGGCGACGAGTAGCCCGTCGGCCACCGCCGCGGCTCCCAAGGGCAAGGGGATTCCGCCCAAGCCGGATGCGGCGGCGCAGGCGAAATACGTCGCCGCCCTGACCGCCATCGACCCGGACATCGTCAACACCAAGCCCGATAAGGCAGTCGACCGCGGCCGCAACCAGTGCGAAACGATCGCCGACTTCCCCAAGGACGACCAGAAGCAGATCGACCTCACCAACCAGAGGTTCACCTCGCCCAATCACCCGGACGGATTCGGGCCGGCCAAGGCCGCCAAGATCCGCGATGCGGTCCACACGCACCTCTGCCCCACGTACTGAGCAGGATGAAGCCGTGGTCCGGCTTGCGCAGCGGCGTGCCGTCGATGAACCGCTCAAGAGCTGCCACCGGATCACGGTTGCCGAGGGCCGCGATCAGCCGGGACGTGGCTACGGTGTCGCACTCCTGATGGCCCGCCCCAGGGCCTCTGCTCGACGCGGGCCGCCGGCTTGGGGGCTGCTGTCATCCGTTGATCCCACGAAGCCCTCTGCGCCAGCCCCGGATCCGGCGGCGCGCCTGACACCACCGTCCAGAACAAGTCCGCCGCCACGTGGGCCGTCGCCGGGCGGTGCCAGGCGACAGCCCCCGCACCCCTCCGGCGGACCGCTTGCGGGAGCCATCCCGCCCGCCGCCGAACCACCGGCAGGAGCCGCCCACGGGTGGTCCGGGCAGCCCGGGGCGACACCGCGCAAGACGTGCCCTCCGCCGGTCAGGCGTGCTCGTCCGATGGCTGCTGGGCAGGCTGGACCGACCAGCTCGGCGGCTCGTCGTCGCCCGAGTCCTCGTCGCGTTCCGCGTCGGCGGCCGTCGCGTGGATCTTGCCCGACGCGTGGTGGACCGGCGCGTATACGGCGTAGAGCTGCAGGGTCTCGTCACCGATGTTGGTGACGTTGTGCCAGGTGCCGGCGGGTACGAAGATCGCCCAGCCGTCCTCGACCTCCCGGTCGAAGTCGAGTCGATCCTTCGTCCGGCCCATCTGGACGCGGCCCCGGCCTGCGTCGAGTCGCAGGAATTGGTCGGTCTCCGGGTGCGCCTCCAAGCCGATGTCCTCACCCACCGGGATCGACATGAGCGTCAGCTGAAGGTACTTCCCGGACCAGGCGACCGCGCGATAGTCCGTGTTCTCGAGCGTCGCCTTCTCGAGGTCGAAGCTTTGAGGGTCCGGCCCGATGTCCTTGATGGTCATGCTTCTCTCCCGGTCAACGAAGGCGGTACGGGGTACACGGCCGCGGTCCACTGCCACGCTCCGCCGAGCCTGGGCCTGGGCTTGGGCCTGGGCCTGGGCCGTTGTCGCGACGACGTGCGCTGCCCTGCGGCACAGCCCGCCGGGCAGCGGTTGCCGACCGTGGCGGAATCTTCGGACCAGCACGGCTCATTCCGGCTTAACGCCGGACCTCGGACCCAGGTCACTCGTAGGGCTCGGCCGGATTCCCCTGCGCCGCGTCAGGCCCGTAGCCAGACGCGGCGGTGACGCGCGACCGCGTGGACCCGCTCCACCTGCTCCGCAGTGAGCTTGCCGGCGAGCGGACCCAGCGCCGCCACCTCCCGCTCCTGGTAGATGCGCACGGCGTACTGCGTCGCCGCCCGGTTCAGGGAGGTGATGCCCACGAAGACCAGGACCGGTTCGACGGGCACCTCGAAGGCGCAGTACCGCCCGAGCACCCTCCGTACGAAGTCCGCCTCGGCCTGGCTCGCGGCGGCGTACGGCCGTGGCGGCCCGCCGTTGACTTTGGCCATCGAGTCGCCGATCCAGACGGAGGAACCCCGGTGGTTCTTGGTGTTGATGCTGAACACGCCACCGGGGCCGATCAGCAGGTGGTCGATGTCGCCGCCGTTGCCCTTCTCGATGCCGTGAAGCACCCGCCAACCGAACGGGGCCAGGCGTTCCAGCTCGCGCCCCACCCTTCGCTCGCCCTCCAGGCCGGCGTACCAGCTGTCCCAGTCCGAGGGCTGCCGCAGTAACTTCGCCTTCAGCCGTTGGACCGTCGACGGGCCCCGCTCGGCGATCATCCCGACGACCCGGGAGCCGGGCCGGTTCCTCGCCAGGTCCTCACTGGGGGTGAGGGGCGGGAGGGACGCCGGCCGCTCGGGCCGGTGCCCCGGGGTTCCGTGACGGGGCTGCCCCTGCTGCCGGGACGGGGCCGGGGGGCGGGGTTCGCGGGTGGGCGCAGGGGTGGGGCTGATGGTGAGCCCGTCCCCGAGGTGACGCCGGAGAAGAGCGAGGGCCTCGTCCTGGTACGTGCGAATCCTGACCGTCACGGTCTTGGTCGCCCGGTCCGCCCAGGCGACGGCCGTTCCGTCCGGCAGGTTCACGTAGAGCCGGTCCTTGCCGTGCTTCTTCCACGGATGCACCGTCAACTCGCTCATCAGCCCCCCTGCGTGCCGTCCCCCCACACATGCCAACAGCAACCGGCCGGGTCGGCAAGACCGCCGGTGCCGGACGGAGCTGTTGCGGCAGGGTGCCGCTGGGAACCCCGGGGTCGGATCCGGGGGTGTCGTGCAGGGCCGTCAGGTGGGGTTCGGGGGGCGGAAGATGCGGTCCAGGTGGTGGTGGAGGACCGCGATGGCCGACTCCGGGGTGCGTTGGCCGACCAGGATGCTGGTGCCCATCGTCGCCGTCATCGCGAGCAGGCTGATCGCCTCCGTGCGCGGGTCGGTCGCCGGGTCGGCCAGGCCCGCGGACCGGGCCTGTTCGAGGAGGCCCGTCACGGCGTTCTCCGCGGCGTCGGGGTTGTCGATGAAGGGCTGCGCCGCGAGCGCCTCGTCGGTCACCGACAGGATCGAGTACGAGCTGTAGAGCAGGTGGAAGGTCCGGCCCTCCTCGTCGGTCGGGAGGGAGGCCAGCAGCAGTGCCTCGATGGTCGCCCGCGGCCCCGGGTTCGTGCCGGCGGCGGCGAGGCGGGCGCCCACGCGGGCGGTGAAGCGGTCCGTCAGGTGCTGGAGCCCGTAGAAGAGCAGCTTCTCCTTGGTCTCGAAGTAGTACTGGACGAGCCGGAGCGACACTCCCGCCTCCGCGGCCACGTCGCGCATGCCGACGGCGTGCAGTCCCCGTCGCCCCGCCACCTGGATGAGTGCCTCGGCGATCTGGGCGCGTCGTTCCTCGTGGTCCACGCGCTTTGGCATGCCGGTGTCTCCGCCCGTCGGTCGCGTTCGCTGCCCGGCCTTCCCGGGTCTTGCACGGCACTTCATGGTACCGCCGTACCATCATCATGGTACGGTCGTATCACGAAGAACGGATCTCCCGGAGGTGCCCCGTGCCCGAGACCACGACCCGAGTGCGCCGCGACGTCGGCCGCTACGTCAACGACACCCTGCGCGACCGCTACTTCGCCGCCTCCGACGTCCTCTACGCGATGGGCGCGCCCGTCCGCTCCGAGACGGACGTCGAGACGAGCTTCGGCACCACGCACGTCTACCGGTACGGCCCCGCCGACCCGGCCGCCGAGTCCCGCACCCCGGTGGTCCTGATCCACGGCGCCGGCTACTGCTCGGCGATGTGGTACCCCAACACCCCCGCGCTCAGCGCCGACCGGCCCGTCTACGCGCTCGACACCCCCGGCGACGCCGGGCGCAGCGTCCACCGCGAGCCGATGTGGCAGCCCGAGCGCGCCGCGCAGTGGATGGACGAGGCCCTCGACGCGCTCGGGCTCGACCGGGTGCACCTCGTCGGCTCGTCCTACGGCGGCTGGCTGGTGCTCAACCAGGCCCATCTGCGGCCCGGACGGCTCGCCTCGGTCACCGCCCTCGACCCGGGCGGCCTGGAGAAGGTGGGCCTGCGCTTCTTCGCCTGGATCTTCCTGAGCCTGTTCGCCAGCTTCGCCCCCAAGGCGCTGCGGCCACGTCTCGCCGCCTGGCTGGAGCAGCCCGTCCTCGTCGTGCCCGAGATGCGCGCCTGGATCCACGCGGGCGCCCGCGCCTTCCGGATACGCCGCCCCGCCCCGCTGCCGCTGACCGAGGACGAGCTGCGCTCCATCCGCACGCCGCTCTACGTGATCATGGGCAAGCGGAGCCTGCTGGTGCACCCGCGGCGGCAGCTGGAGCGGGTACCGCGCCTGGTCGCCGGGGCCCGCGCCGAGATCGTCGGGGCGACCGGCCACGGACCGCAGATCGACCACCCGGACGTCGTCAACGCCCGGATGCTGAGCTTCATGGAGGACGTCGACAGCACCCTCCGCCGCTGACCTCCGGAGCCCGGCCGAGCCCGGCGGAGCCCGGCGGAGCCCGGCGGAGCCCGGCGGAGCCCGGCGGAGCCCCGCGGAGCCCCGCGGAGCCCGGCCGTCGATTTCACCCGTTCCGAGGGTGAAACGACATCGCGGCCGCCGCGGACCGGGCGCGCCAGCGGGTGTACTGCTGCTCCGGATCGCCCGTGTACGACCAGGGGATCCGGGTGGCGCGGCCGTCCAGGAGTTCGAACACCGTGGCCGCCTCCGTGAGCAGTCCGGCGTGGACCAGGGCGTGGGCCAGGTGGTTGAGATCGGCGACGTCCTGGGCGTGGACGGCCGTACGGAATCCGATCCAGCGCTCCATCGTCGTGCGCAGGTCCCACAGTTCGGCGTCGCCGTTCCAGTGGTGCAGCAGGTCCAGGCGGTCCGGGCCCTCGTGCTCCGCCCGGTGCCGGTACTGCTCCGCCCGCGCCACCTGCGGCAGGACCGCGAGGGGCGAGCCCAGCGGGGCGGCGGCCGCCCGCTCCCGGGCGAAGGTGGACGCCTGGCCGTGCGAGCCGTGCCAGCGGGCGGACATGTAGCGCAGCCCCTGGTGGTGCGCCTCCCGGTGGTACGGGTCGCGGGCGCAGAGCTCCTGCCACCACCGGCCGGTCTCGGTGTGCCCGCCCTCGTACAGCCGGGCCAGGGTGACCAGGGAGACCCATGGATGGGGGTCTTCCGGGGCCGCGTCGCAGGCGTGCAGGCAGACCCGGGCGGTCCAGTCGAGGCGGTTCGCGGCCGGCATCGTCCCGCGGCGGGCGACCGCGAACATCCGCATGACCTCGATGTCCGCGCGCAGCACGACCGCGTCGGCGCTGTGCGGTTCGGCGGACTGCCAGGCCTCCACGACGCGCCGGTCCGCGGCGGCGTTCGCCAGCAGCCGGATGCGGTGGCTGCGCCGGTCCCAGTCGTGGGGGTCGCCGGCGTCGAGCAGGTCGCGCAGCCCCTGCCAGCGGCCCGCGGCGACGTCCTGGCAGGCTTCCGCGAGGGCCTTGTCGCCGAAGGCCGGGTCGTAGTGCGGTGCCGCGACGGAACGGCGGCGTTTCCAGGCCATGACCATGCGGGACCCCCCTCCTCGGAACATCTGATCAGAAGTCGGTGAGCAGTTCCCCGTTCCCGGCGCAGCCGTTCCCGGAGGCGGGGTCGAGGCCGGTGCCCCCGTACGGGGCGTCGACGGCGCGGGCCCGTTCGGGATCCAGCGGGACCCGCCGGTGGTACGCGGGGGCGCGCCGCCGGGAGCGCAGCATCGGCAGCACGCCGAGCCCGAGGCCGCCGAGGCCGATGCCGAGCGCGAGGCCGTTCAGCTCGGTCACCGACCGTACGAGGATCCACACCATGAACAGCCCGCCGCCCAGCGGCCACAGGCCGATGAGGAGCAGGTTCCGTACGGACGAGAACAGCTCCCTGCGGTGGACGGCGACGGCGCAGAACGCGGTGAGGCCGTAGTGGAAGCAGATCAGCAGTCCCGTCCCGCTGACCGCGTCGGCGAGCAGCAGGGTCCCGGAGCCGCTGCCGGGCACCGCGCCGGCGGCGACGGTGCAGGCGAGCACGACGCCGGCCACCACCAGGGTGGCCGTCCACGGCGTCCGCCACCGGGGGTGGACGCGGCCGAACGACGGGTGGAGGGTGCGGTCCCGGCCCATGGCGAACAGGGTGCGGGTGGCCTGGATCAGTGCGGTCTCCAGCGTGGCGACGGTGGAGAGCAGCACCGCGAGGACGAGCAGCCGGCCGCCGAGGCCCGGCAGGACGGCGTCGCCGAGGACGGTGAGGAAGGAGTCGGGGTTCTGCCGTACGACGTCGGTGCCGACGAGGATGTTGACGGAGAGGGTGAAGACGACGAGCAGGGCGAAGCACGTCACGATGCCGATCACCCCGCCCAGCCCCGAGCCGGGGCGCCCGCCGCGGGTCTCCTCGCCGAGGTTGGCGGTCACGTCCCAGCCCCGGAACGCGAAGACGGCGATCAACGCGCCGGACACGAACTGGTGTTGGCCGTCGAAGTGGCTGAAGCCGAACCAGGAGGCCGAGAAGTCCGCCACGTTGCCGTCCCGCGACAGGGCGGCGACGGCGAAGGCGACGAGCAGGACGAGCTGTACGCCGGTGATGACGCTCTGGACGCGGGCGCTGGTGCGGACGCCGTACATCACCACGCCGGCCATCAGCAGGAACCAGCCCGCCCCGACGGCCGTGGCCAAGACGGTGTGCCCGGCCGGCCCGGTCCCGAACAGGGACAGCGTCGCGGCGCCGGCCGGGCGGGCGGTGGAGGCCGTGAACACGGTGGCGGAGACGATGACCGCCCAGCCGCTGAGGAAGCCGAGGAAGGGGTGCAGCGACCGGCCCACCCAGGTGTACGCGGCGCCCGCGCCGGGGTCGAGCCGGCCCAAGTGGCGGAAGGCGAGGGCGATGCCGAGGACGGGGAGGGCGCAGTACAGCAGGACGGCCGGGCCGGCGACGCCGACGGCGGCGATCAGCGCGGGGAGCGTGGCCGCGATGGTGTGGGCCGGGCCGCAGCCCGCCACGGCCATCACCACGGAATCGAACGTGCCCAGCGCGCCGGCCCGCAGACTCCCTCCGGCGCCAGAGTGCTTGCTCACGATCACGTCTTTCCGGGGACGGGTACCAGCGGGCCGACTGCGCGGGCGTTCGCCTGCGACGCCCGCGCCGGTTGATCCGGCGCGACGGGCGGAGGAGGGGAGGCAGGGGGGCGGAGGGGAGGGGGGGAGGCGGGGGGGCTGGGCTGCGAGGGGGGGCGGGGGGGGGAGTTG
>NZ_JBHYVA010000066.1:9594-20267 GCF_042750055.1 Streptomyces sp. NPDC059456 | reverse complement strand
GTCGTAGAGGAGTCCGTCGGTCCACGCGGCCAGCAGTTCGGCGGACTCCTGCGGCCGCTGCGCGCCCAGCGCCGCGAGGAGTCCGGCGGCCCGGGCCCGGGCGGCCTGCCCGGCCCGGTGGAACTCCGGCTCCAGTTCGGGGTTGCGCGCGGCCTCCAGGCTGAGTTCGAAGCGGGCCAGCTGGCGCGTCCGGCCGGTGGTCAGCCACCGGTGCAGGACCTCGGCCAGCGCTTTCGCGGCCGCCTCCCGGCCGGCCGGCCCGCCCGGCGCGGCGACGGCACCGCCCGCGACCCCACCGGGGTCCGCGCCGGCGACCCCACCGGGGTCCGCGTCCGCGCCCCGGTTCACAGCCGGGTTCGCGTCGAACGCCGCGTCGAACTCCGTGCCGAGGTCCGCCTCGACGTCGCCGAGGTCCAGTTCGGCCAGCCGCCGGTAGCAGGCGCCGATCAGCGCCGTCCTCGTACGGAAGTAGTACGAGGTGCTGCCGGCCGGCAGCCGCGCCGCGCCGTCGACGGCCCGGTGCGTCAGGCCGCGCAGGCCTGCGGCGGCGACGAGGGAGATCGCCGCGTCCGCGATCAGGGTCCTGCGGTCGGGGGTGGACATGAGGTCACTCTACAGCTGTAGAGTGACCGCTACGGACCCTCTACGAATGTAGAGGCCGCACGGACCGACAACAGCGAAAGGGAGGGACGCGCCATGTCCTCACCGCATGCGGTCGTGGCAGGGGCCGGGATCGGCGGACTCACGGCAGCGGTGGCCCTGCACCGCCGCGGCTGGCGGGTCACCGTCTGCGAGCGGTCCCCGCAGCCGTCGGCCGCCGGCGCCGGGATCGTCCTCGCCCCCAACGCCCTGCGCGCCTTCGACGCCATCGGCTTCGACGCCGGCCGCGTCGCGGGCCGCGTCGCGGGCCGCGCCGTCCCCGCCGCGATGGGACTGCGCCGGCCGGACGGCCGCTGGCTGAACCGGGCCGACACCGCCGCGCTGACGGCCCGGTACGGACGGCCTCCGCTCGCCGTGTACCGGCCGGCCCTGGCCGAGGGCCTGACCGCAGCGCTCCCGGCCGGCGCGATCCGCTACGGGGCCCGCGTCACCGGCGTCGACCACGGACCCGGCTCCCCCGGCGCGCCCGTGGTGCACACCTCGGCCGGGGACCTCACCGCCGACGTCGTCCTCGCCGCCGACGGCATCCACAGCGGGCTGCGCCGCGCGTACTTCCCGGACCATCCCGGCCTGCACTACAGCGGGGCGACCGCCTGGCGCACCGTGTTGTCCGCGGACGGCCCGGCCGGGCGGCCCCCGGACACCGCCGAGACCTGGGGCCGCGGCGAGCGTTTCGGCGTCGTCCCCCTCGCCGACGGCCGCGTGTACGCGTACGCCACCGCCGTGGCCCCGGAGGGCCACCGCCCCTCCGACGTCCGCGCCGAACTCCTGCGCCGCTTCGGCTCCTGGCACGATCCGGTTCCCGCGCTGCTGGAGCGGATCGACCCCGCGGCCGTCCTCCAGCACGACCTGTACGACCTGGCCGCCGCGCTCCCGCGCCACCACCACGGCCGGATCGCCTGGCTCGGCGACGCCGCGCACGCCATGACCCCCAACCTCGGCCAGGGCGGCTGCCAGGCCGTCGAGGACGCCGTCGTCCTCGCGCACCTCCTCGACGGCGGAGCCGACGTACCGGCCGCGCTGGCCGCCTACAGTGCGGCCCGGTGTTCCCGTACCGACGCCATCCGGATCCGGTCGCGCCGCGCCGGCCGGGTCGCCGCGCTCGCCCATCCCCTCACGGTGGCCGTGCGCGACCTCGCCGTACGCGCCACCCCGGCCCGCGCCACCCGGCGCGCCCTGGACGACCTGTTCGACGGGTTCACGCTCCCGGGGGCATAAAACCGTGCCCGCCGCAGTTGGTGGTCGTTGAGTTTCGTCGACGGTTCAACCCCCGCAAGCAGCTCGGCAGCGAAGGCAGGTACACGGACATGGCGACCACGGACATCGACTGGGACCACCCCAAGGACCCCAAGCCGGGCAGTTGGCAGCTCGACCACGTCAAGCAGTACGTCGGATCGAACGGGGCCGAGGGCCAGTACTGGAACGGCACCCAGACCCTGCTGCTCACCACCGTGGGCCGGGTCTCGGGCAACGCCGTGCGCACCCCGCTGATCTACGGCGAGGCGGACGGCCGTTACCTCGTCGTCGCCTCCAAGGGCGGCGACCCCGAACACCCGCTCTGGTACAAGAACCTGACGGCCCACCCGGAGGTCCGCATCCAGGTCGGCCCGAAGGTCGTCCAGGGCACGGCCCGCACCGCCACCTCCGAGGAGCGCGCCGCGTACTGGCCCGTGATGGTCAAGCACTGGCCGGCGTACGACGAGTACCAGAGCAAGACCGACCGCGAGATCCCGATCGTCGTGATCGAGGCCGCCCGACCCGCCGCGTAACGACGGTCAGTGCCCCAGCACGGCCATCGCCGCGTTGTGGCCGGGGACCCCGCTGACGCCGCCCCCGCGCACGGCGCCCGCGCCGCACAGCAGGACGTTGGCGTACGGGGTCCCCACCCCCCAGCGGTCCGCGCCGCTCCGGGCGGCCGCCTCGCCGCCCCCGGTGTCGTCCGAGTGGGGCCACGAGAGGTCCCGGTGGAAGATGTGCCCGCCGGGCAGCCGCAGTTCGCGTTCCAGGTCGAGCGGGGTCTTCGCCTCGATGCACGGGCGGCCGTCCGCGTCGAAGGCCAGGCAGTCGGTGATCGGCTCGGCCAGGTGCGCGTCCAGCTGGGCGAGCGTGCCGGCCAGCAGCACCTCCCGCGCCCCCTGGTTGTCCTTCTCGAACAGCCGGGCCGGGGTGTGCAGGCCGAACAGGGTGAGCGTCTGGTACCCCTGCGCCACGAGCTCCGGACCGAGGATCGAGGGGTCGGTCAGCGAGTGGCAGTAGATCTCCGAGGGCGGTACGGACGGCAGTTCGCCGGTCGCCGCCTCGGCGTAGGCCCGCGCGAGCTGCGCGTACCCCTCGGCGATGTGGAACGTGCCGCCGAAGGCCTCGCGCGGGTCCACCGAGGCGTCCCGCAGCCGCGGCAGCCGCCGCAGCAGCATGTTGACCTTGAGCTGTGCGCCCTCGGCCGGGGGTCCCGGCGGCGCCTCGCCCAGCAGTTCACCCAGCGTCCGCGGTGAGGCGTTGACCAGGACCGTCCGCCCCACGACCCGTCCCTCGCCGGTCGCCGTACGGAACGTCACCTCGGCCGGAGCCCGCCCGTCCGTCTCGATCCGGAGCACCTCGTGCCCCGTCGCGATCTCGGCCCCGGCCGCCCGGGCGGCCGTCGCCAGGGCATCGGTGAGCGCGCCCATGCCCCCGACCGGAACGTCCCAGTCCCCCGTGCCGCCCCCGATGACGTGGTACAGGAAGCAGCGGTTCTGCACGAGCGAGGCGTCGTGCGCGTCCGCGAAGGTGCCGATCAGGGCGTCGGTCAGCACGACGCCCCGCACCAGGTCGTCCGCGAAGTGCTCCTCGACGGCCTGCCCGAGCGGCTCCTCGAACAGCATCCGCCAGGCCGCCTCGTCGTCGACGCGGGCCCGCAGCTCCGCCCGCGTGGGCAGCGGCTCGGTCAGCGTCGGGAACACCTTCTCGGCGAGCCGCCCGGTCCGCCCGTAGAAGGCGCGCCAGCCGGCGTACTCCCGCTCCGAGCCGGTGAGCCGCGCGAAGGACTCCCGGGTGCGGGACTCACCGCCGCCGACGAGGAGCCCGCCGGGCCGGCCGTCGCGTTCGACGGGCGTGTACGAGGAGACCGTGCGCTTGCGCACGGCGAACTCCAGCCCCAGATCGCGCACGATCTTCGCCGGGAGGAGGGAGACGAGGTAGGAGTACCGGGAGAGCCGGGCGTCGACGCCGGCGAAGGGGCGGGTGGAGATCGCGGCACCGCCGGTGTTCCCCAGCCGCTCCAGGACCAGCACCGAACGGCCCGCCCGGGCCAGGTACGCCGCGGCGACCAGCCCGTTGTGCCCGCCGCCCACGATCACGTCGTCGTATACATCGTGCCCGAAGCTCGTCATGGCTCTTGGTAGCACACCTGGCCGAGGCGCTCCAGGCAGTGCGCCTCGTCGGCGTGGGCCAGGGCCGTATCCGGATGGTCGTCGCCGAGGGCGCGTTCGCGGATGCCGGACAGGTCGCGGTAGACGGGCAGGGCCTCGTCCCAGCGGCCCAGCCGGCCCAGCCCGACGGCCAGTTCACGGCGGCTGACGAGGGTGTCGGGATGTTCGGCGCCGAGCGCGCCGGCCCGGGCCGCGGCCACCTGCCGGGCTTCGGCCACCGCCTCCTCCCAGCGGTCCAGCCGGCCCAGGTTGACGCCGAGGACGTGCCGTGCGCGGAGCGTCTCGGGATCGGCGGCGCCGTACGCCCGGGTGCGGTCGCGGACCAGGCCCCGGAACAGGTCCAGGGCCTGGGCGGCGTGCCCGGTCCGGCCGAGCGCGATGCCGACCTCGTAGCGGGCGGCGAGGGTGTCCGGATGGTCGCGGCCCAGCACCCGGTCCCGTACGACGGCGACCTGCCGGAACCCGTCGAGCGCCTCCTGCCAGCGGTCGAGGCGGCCCAGCGCGTACGCGACCTCGTACCGGGTCAGCAGCGTGTCCGGGTGCTCGGCGCCCAGGACGGCCGCCCGGTCGGCGGCGACCTCGGCCGCGGTGCGGTGGGCGTCCTCGAACCGGCCCAGCGCCCCGAGGGTGCAGGCGAGGTTGTGGCGGCAGCGCAGCGTGTCGGGATGGAGCGGTCCCATGCTGCGCTCCCGGGCGACGAGCACCGCGCGGTAGACGTCGTGGGCCTCGCGGTGGCGTCCGAGCCGGCCCAGTTCGTACGCCGCCTCCTGACGCGCCGCGAGGGTGTCGGGGTGGTCGGCGCCGAGCGCCCCGGTGCGCCCCTCGGCGACGGCTTCGTACGCGGCCAGGGCCTCCTCGGGCCGGCCCGCGCGGCTGAGGGCGAACGCCCGGGTGTGGCCGGCGGCGAGCGCATCGGGGCCTGCCCCGTGCAGGCCGCTCCCCTCGGAGCCGAAGGCGTACGCGACCCCGTACGGCGCGGTGAGCCGCGGGTCCTCGGCGGCGGCGGGGCGCACGATCCGGTGCCCGGCGGCGGGGCGCGCGGCGGTCCAGGAGCCGGTGAGCACGGCCCAGGCGCCGCTGGCGGGGCGTGCGTCGATGCCCGCCTTGCGGCCGGCGGTCATCGTGCGGGCCCAGGCGGGCAGCGGGGCGTGGGCGCCGGGCAGGCCGCCCGGGCCGAGCCGGGCCTCGACGAGCCGCCGGTGCAGGTGGCGGGCGTCGCCGGGGCGGTCCTCGGGGCGCTTGGCCAGCAGGTCCAGGACCACCTGCTCGAAGTACGCGGGCAGCTCGGGCCGGTGCTCGCGCAGCGGCACGGGCGCGTTGTCGCGGTGGCCGACCAGCACCGACCAGGAGTCGCCGAGGTCGAAGGGCGGGGCGCCGGTGGCGATCTCGTACAGGACGCAGCCGAGGGAGTAGAGGTCGCTGCGGTGGTCGACCTCGCCGCCCGCGATCTGCTCGGGCGACATGTAGTGCGGGGTGCCCATGGCCATGGCGCCGCCGGTGAGTTTGGCGGTGAAGCCGATGTCGTGGGCGAGGCGGGCGATGCCGAAGTCGCAGATCTTCACCGTGCCGTCGGTGAGCCGCATGATGTTGGCCGGTTTCAGGTCGCGGTGGACGACGCCCTGCTCGTGGGTGTAGCCGAGGGCGGCCGCCAGCTGCTCGGCGATGTCGACGACCACGTCCACCGGGAGCGGGCGCGCCTCGTTCTCCTCCAGGAGCTGGCTCAGGTTGCGGCCGTCGAGGAGCTCCATGACGAGGTAGAGGGGACCGCCCGCGGCGCTGTCGTCGCCGAAGTCGTGGACGACGGTGACGCCCCGGTGCTGGAGGGAGGCGGCGACGCGCGCCTCGCGGCGGAAGCGTTCGCGCAGGACCTGGACGAAGTGCTTGTCCTGCTCGGGCCCGAGCGGTTTGAGGCACTTCACGGCGACCTGCCGGCCCAGCGACTCGTCCCGGGCGCGCCACACCTCGCCCATGCCGCCGCGCCCGATCAGATCGAGTGACCGGTAACGGCCCTGGATCAGTCTGGACTCCGCCATGTCTTAAAGCCGCCCCCGTTGTCGTGCTCCGTCCTACGCCCTCCCCGGCCGGTCCAGTATGGCCGCTGATGTACGCAGTGTGTACGCCGAGGGGCGGCTCCCGGGGCCCATGCGGCGCATCGCTTTCAAGATGTGACCTGGAGGCAGCTGCCACCGTAGACCTGCGGGAATGCTGCGCAGCAGGGTACCGGTGAGGCGCAGGCGCCGGGTGATGACGGGCGCGGGCGGCGGCGTCCGCCCGTACAGCCGGTGCGCGTATCCGGGGAGGGAACCGTAGGCCAGGGCCGCGACGGGGCGCCACAGCAGGTTTCGGCCAGGGACGAGAAGGGCAGGGGTGGGCGGATTGCACAGGAACGCGTCCACCGCGCGGGCGTCGGGTCCGGCCGCCAGCCCGGGGCGGACCTCCTCGAAGTACGCGGCGAGGGCCGCCGTGCCGGCCGGGACGCGGGCCGGGTCGAGGCCGACGAGGCGGGCGTTCACCCGGTTCTCGTCGACGTAGCGGTCGGCCTGGGCCGCGGTGAGCGGGACGCCGGAGCGGCGCAGGACGTGCAGGAAGCTGTCGATCTGCGCGCAGTGCACCCAGAGCAGCAGCTCGGGGTCGTCGACGGGGAACCGCTCGCCGGTGGCCGGATCGGTGGCGGACAGCGTCCGGTGGATCCGGCGGACGCGGGCGCCGGCGCGCTCGGCGGCCTCGGTGGTGCCGTAGGTGAGGGTGCCGACGAAGTCGGCGGTGCGCAGCAGCCGGCCCCAGGCGTCGGAGCGGAAGTCGCTGTTCTCCATGACCCCGCGGACCGCGCGGGGGTGCAGGGCCTGGAGGTAGAGCGCGCGGATTCCGGCGATCCACATGATCGGGTCCCCGTGGCACTGCCAGGTGACGGAGGCGGGCCCGTAGAGACCCGGGTCGGGCGGGGGCGGGGCCGGTGCGCCGTCCCGGGTCGCGGCCATTCCCGTACCTCCCGTGTCGCCGCCGCGGCCGCCGAACGGGGGACGGCGGGGGGGGGCGGGGGGGCGCGGGTGGGGGGCCGGGGGCCCGGGGGGGCGGGGGGGCCCCATACCTCCACGGGTTCAGCAGCAGCGGAAGCCGTCGCGGGGATCCGCCTCGCGGGCGTCCGTGCGGGCGCGTTCGAAGGCCTTGCGGGTCAGGACCTCGGCCCCGGGGTCGTGCGAGCGGGCGTGCGCGACGTACCGGTCGTACGCCGCCTCGCCCGAGAACTCCCGTACGAAGTACCTCGCCTTCGCCAGCGCCCCGCGGACGCCGCTCACGCCACCGGCTCCTTCGTGCGGCCGCCGCCCGAGTCCAGGCCGGCGGCGGCGAGCTCGGCCCGCTCCTCGGGCGTCGCGATGAGCCCCGCCGGGGCGATGATCTTCGACTCGGTCCACGGGACCTCGGCCAGGCGGACCGACTCCGGGCTGCGGACCGCCTTGAGGCAGGTCCGCGCCGCGTCCAGCAGCACGATGACGATCAGTGCGGCGAACAGGGCCGACAGCACGCCGTCGACCGTGGCGTTGGTGACGATGGTGTGCATCTCGCCCGCGTTCTTCGCGGGCGGCAGCACCTTCCCGGCGTCGATCCCGGTCTGGTACTTGTCGCGCTGGGCGAAGAACCCGACCTTCACGTCGTCGGAGAACACCTTCTGGTAGCTCGCGGTGAGCGTGACGGCCACGTCCCACGCCAGCGGGACGGCGGTCACCCACGCCCACTTGAGCCGCCCGGACTTCACCAGCAGCGTGGTGCAGACGGCCAGGGCCACCGCGGCGAGGAGCTGGTTCGCGATTCCGAACAGCGGGAACAGCTGGTTGATGCCGCCCAGCGGGTCCTTGATGCCGACCCACAGGAAGTAGCCCCAGCCGCCGACGACGAGCGCGCTCGCCAGCCACACGCCGGGCTTCCAGCTGATGTCCTTGAAGGACTTGTGCACGTTGCCCAGGGTGTCCTGGAGCATGAACCGGCCGACACGGGTGCCCGCGTCGAGGGTGGTCAGGATGAACAGGGCCTCGAACATGATCGCGAAGTGGTACCAGAACGCCTTCATCCCGGCGCCGCCGACCACGGACGAGAAGATCTCCGACATTCCGAGTGCGAACGTCGGCGCACCACCCGTACGGGACAGCAGGCTGCTCTCCTCCACGTCCTTCGCGGCCTGCGCGAGGAACTCGGGGGAGATGGCGAAGCCGAAGTGGGTGACGGCCTGTGAGGCGGTGTCGACGGTGGTGCCGATGACACCGGCGGGGGAGTTGACCGCGAAGAACAGGCCGGGCTCGATGATGGTGGCGGCGATGATCGCCATGACGGCGACGAAGGACTCGGTCAGCATCGCGCCGTAGCCGATGACCCGGACCTGGGTCTCCTTCTGGATCATCTTCGGGGTGGTGCCGGAGGAGACCAGCGCGTGGAAGCCGGACAGCGCGCCGCAGGCGATGGTGATGAACACGAACGGGAACATCGACCCGGCGAAGACCGGTCCGTCCCCGCGGGCGGCGAAGTCGGTGACCGCGGGCATCTTCAGGGTCGGCATCGCCAGGACCACGCCCACCGCCATGAGCGCGATGGTGCCCACCTTCATGAAGGTGGACAGGTAGTCGCGGGGCGCGAGGAGCATCCACACCGGCAGCACCGAGGCGATGAAGCCGTAGGCGACCATCCAGAGGACGAGCGTCTCCTTCTCCAGCGTGAAGGTGCTCGCGAACGAGGACCCGGCGACCCAGCCGCCCGCGACGATGGCGAGCAGCAGCAGGGCGACGCCGATGACGGAGATCTCGGTGACCCGGCCGGGGCGCAGCACGCGCAGGTAGAAGCCCATGAAGAGCGCGATGGGGATGGTCATGCCGATGGAGAAGACGCCCCAGGGGGAGTGCGCCAGGGCGTTGACGATGACCAGGGCGAGCACCGCGAGCAGGATGATCATGATGGCGAACACGGCGACCAGGGCGGCGGCTCCGCCGACGGGGCCGATCTCGTCCCGGGCCATCTGGCCCAGGGAGCGCCCGTCGCGGCGGGTGGAGAAGAAGAGGGTGACCATGTCCTGGACGGCGCCCGCGAAGATGACGCCGGCGACGATCCAGATGGTGCCCGGCAGGTAGCCCATCTGCGCGGCGAGCACGGGACCGACCAGCGGGCCGGCTCCGGCGACGGCGGCGAAGTGGTGGCCGAACAGCACCCGGCGGTCGGTGGGGTGGAAGTCGACACCGTTGTCGAGGCGTTCGGCCGGGGTGGCCCGCGTCTTGTCGACCTTCAGGACGCGGTCGCTGATGAAGCGCGCGTAGAAGCGGTAGCCGATGGCGTACGAGCCCAGCGCGGCGGCGAGCAGCCAGGCGGCCGAGATCTCCTCGCCGCGCGAGAGGGCGAGGATGCCCCAGCCGAGGGCCCCGATGAGGCCGACGAGGACCCAGGCGGCGACCGACTTGGGGGTCATGCCCCCGGAGCTCCCCGGCGCGGAGGGCGAGTCCGCGGCCGTGCCCGGACTCGCCGCGTTCCGTTCTGTACCTGTTGCTTCCGGTTCCGGCATGATCCTCGTCCCCTCGTTGATCATCTGCGTAAGCGCAGGGAATCTACGGGGGCCCGCTCGGTGAACGTAAGCCCCCGTCCGTATAGCGGAACGAGAGTCAACTACGAATCACACGGCGGGGCGCTGGAGTCGCGCCACGAACTTGTAACGATCGCCGCGGTACACCGAGCGCACCCACTCGACCGGTTCGCCGTCTGCGTCGAGCGAGTGCCGGGAGAGCATCAGCATCGGCAGGCCGACGTCGGTGCCCAGCAGGCCGGCCTCGCGCGGGGTGGCCAGGGAGGTCTCGATGGTCTCCTCGGCCTCCGCGAGCCGTACGTCGTACACCTCGGCGAGCGCGGTGTAGAGGGAGGTGTACTTGGCCAGCGAGCGGCGCAGCGCGGGGAAGCGCTTGGCCGAAAGGTGCGTGGTCTCGATGGCCATGGGCTCACCGCTGGCCAGGCGCAGCCGCTCGATGCGCAGCACCCGGCCGCCCGTGGCGATCTTGAGGAGCCCGGCGAGGGTGTCGTCGGCCGTCACGTAGCCGATGTCGAGGAGTTGGGAGGTGGGCTCCAGCCCCTGGGCCCGCATGTCCTCCGTGTACGAGGACAGTTGGAGCGGCTGCGAAACCTTCGGTTTCGCGACAAAGGTGCCTTTGCCCTGAATGCGCTCCAGCCGGCCCTCGACCACGAGCTCCTGGAGCGCCTGGCGCACGGTGGTCCGCGAGGTGTCGAACTCGGCCGCGAGCGTGCGCTCCGGCGGCACCGGCGTGCCGGGGGGCAGTGTTTCGGTCATGTCGAGCAAGTGCCGCTTGAGTCGGTAGTACTTGGGCACGCGCGCCGTGCGAGTGACTGCCCCGCCTTCCGGCTCCGTGGTCGCCCCTTCGGTGGACATCGCCGCCCGCCTTCCCGACTCCAGTTTCGCTGCCGTCACCGGCTCCTCCGATATGTGCGGTCACATCGTGACACGGGTGGGAGGACAGGCCTCCTCCCTCCCCCAGGTGTCGGTGCCGTAACCGACCCATCGCCCGCGCAATAGACCCGTGACACCCCGAAAGGTCTATGCCCACCACCGGTTTAAGGGCTCAA
>NZ_JBHYVA010000066.1:0-9584 GCF_042750055.1 Streptomyces sp. NPDC059456 | reverse complement strand
GTCTCCCCCCCCCCCCCCCCCCCCGGGGGGGCCTCCGCCCCCCCCCCCCCTCGCCCGCTCATTAGACCCTTGACACCCCTAAAGGTCTAGGCCAAGCTCCGGTTACTGGTCTAAACCAATATGGATCAGATCCCGGCCCCAGGGCAGTACTTGGTGCATGTCACCGCGGCGGGCGAGGGAAGGTGCAGGCAGCATCCCTGAGGAGGGTGGCGTGAAGCGCAAGCTCATCGCGGCGGTCAGTGTCGCGGGCATGATGGTCGGTGTCGCGGCGTGCGGCAACGGCGGCGACGACAAGGGGAAGACCGACGCGGGCGGCGCCAAGGAGATCACCGTCTGGGTGATGGACGGCTCCGCACCCAAGGCCTGGATCGACGCGGTCAACGCCGAGTTTTCGGCCAAGCACCCGGGTGTCACGGTAAAGGTCGAAGAGCAGCAGTGGAAGGGCATCCAGGAAAAGGTCACCACGGCCCTCTCCGAGAACACCCCGCCGGACGTCCTCGAACTCGGCAACACCCAGACCGCCGGCTACGCCGTCACCGGCGGCCTCGCCGACCTCACCAAGGACAAGGCCAAGCTCGGCGCCGACGCCTGGCAGAAGGGCATGCTCGCCTCGGCCGAGTACGACGGCAAGCTCTACTCCGCCCCCTGGTACGCGGCCAACCGCGTCGTCGTCTACGACAAGAACGCCTTCGCCAAGGCCGGCGTCACCCCGCCGACCACCCGCGACGAGTGGATCGCCGGCCTCGACAAGCTGAAGGCCGCCGACCCCTCCACGCAGCCGATCTACCTCCCGGGCCAGAGCTGGTACGTCCTCGCCGGCTTCATCTGGGACGAGGGCGGCGAACTCGCCGTCAAGGACGGCGACAAGTGGAAGGGCAGCCTCGGCACGCCCCAGGCCGCCTCCGCAATGGACTTCTACAAGAAGCTCCAGGCCTACTCCACCGCCCCGAAGGACAAGGACGAGGCCACCCCGCAGCAGTCCACCGACATCGTCCCCAAGGGCGGCGTCGCCTCCTGGATCGGTCTCGGCTGGGAGGCCGGCGGTGCGGAGAAGGCCCTGAAGGACGCGGGCAAGGAAGCCGACTTCGGCTACTTCCCGATCCCGGGCAAGACCGCGGACAAGCCGGGCACCGTCTTCCTCGGCGGCTCGAACCTCGCCGTCGCCGAGCGCTCCAAGAACAAGGAGCTCGCCAAGGAGTGGCTGGCCCTCGCCGCCGGCAAGGACCAGATGACGAAGTACGCCGCCGAGGTCAAGGGCGCGCTGCTGCCCAACCAGGCCGGCGCGAACTTCGCCCCCGCCGCGGGCTCCTTCGCCGAGGCGATGGGCAAGGCCGGCGTCAACGGCCGCATCACCCCGGTCACCCCGGGCTGGGCGAACGTCGAGACCGAGCCCAACCCGCTCAAGGAATTCATGACCAAGGTCCTGAAGGGCGAGGACGCCGCCAAGGCGGGCGCGGACGCGGACAAGGAAATCGCGAACCGCATCAACAAGTAGCACGCAGCACCGGGGGTGCGGACGGCGCCCAGGCGCCCGCCGCACCCCCGGTCGCGCATGACCGACCCGTGCGACGCCCGACCGCAGCCGAGGTAACCAAGACATGACCGTGCACTCCCAGGGAGCGGTGACCGCTCCACAGGACGCACCACCGAAGTCCGCCGGACGGCGCCAGCCGCCGCCCAAGACCACCGGGAGCACCCCGTCGGCTCCCCGCCGGGGCAGAAAGCCGCTCCCCTCGGGCTGGCTGCCGTACCTCCTGATCGGGCCCGCGGTCCTCAGCCTGGCCACGCTGCTGCTGTACCCGCTGGCCAAGAACGTGATCCTGTCGTTCCAGAAGGTCGACAAGATCGAGTTCATCCAGCGGAAGGCACCCTTCAACGGGGTCGGGAACTACACCCAGCTGCTGGGCGACTCCCACTTCTGGACCGTCGTCGCCCGCACCTTCGCCTTCACCGCGGCCAACGTCGCCCTCATCATGCTGATCGGCAGCCTCCTCGGGATCCTGCTGAACCGCCTGGGCACCTGGATGCGGCTGGTCCTGTCGATGGCCCTGGTGATGGCCTGGGCCATGCCGATCGTCGCGTCCGTCACCGTCTTCCAGTGGCTGTTCGACGAGCAGTTCGGCGTCATGAACTGGGTCATGCGCACCGTCGGCTTCTCCGGCTACGAGCAGCACAACTGGTTCGAGTCCGGCCTCTCCACCCTGGTCATCGTCACCGTCCTGGTGGTCTGGGGCTCCGTCCCGTTCGTCGCCCTCAACATGTACGCCGGCCTGACCACCGTCAGCGGCGAGCTGTACGAGGCCGCACGGATGGACGGCGCGAACGGCTGGCAGACGTTCTGGCAGGTCGTCTTCCCCAACCTCAAGCCGTTCTTCCTCGTCACCACGTTCCTCGAAGTGATCTGGGTCTTCAAGGCCTTCACCCAGGTGTACGCGATGAACCGCGGCGGCCCCGACCGCGCCTCCGAGACCCTGCCCGTCTTCGCCTTCGTCGAGGGCCAGAGCCAGGGCCACTACGCCCTCGCGGCAGCGATCTCCGTCCTGACGATCGTCATGCTCGTGATCGTCATGTCCTTCTACTTCCGCCTGATCCTGAAGCAGGAGGAGGAGCAGTGAGCACCACCACCGCGCCGAAGCCCGCAGCCGCCGCACCGAGGCCCGCCCGGCGGCTGCGCACGCGCCGCCCGCTGCGCCCCGCCGCCGTCGCGAAGAACCTGGGCGCCCTCGTCCTCGCCGTGGTCTTCGTCTTCCCGGTCTACTGGATGTTCTCCTCGGCCCTCAAGCCGTCCGGGCAGATCCTCTCCAAGGACCCCGTCTTCGTCTTCACCCCGACGCTCGACAACTTCACCAAGGCCACCGGCGTCGACCTGTTCTGGACGTACGTGCAGAACAGCCTGCTCGTCACCGTCGGCGCCGTCGTCCTGGCCCTGGCCGTGGCCCTCGCGGCGAGCTTCGCCATCGCCCGGATGAAGTTCAAGGGCCGCAAGGGCCTGGTGCTCGGCGTGATGATGGCGCAGATGGCCCCCTGGGAGGTCATGGTCATCGCGATGTACATGATCGCCCGCGACGCCGACATGCTGAACAGCCTCCCGCTGCTGACCGCGATCTACTTCGTGATGGTCCTGCCCTTCACCATCTGGACCCTGCGCGGTTTCATCGCCGCCGTCCCGGTGACCCTGGAGGAGGCCGCCCAGATCGACGGCTGCACCCGCGGCCAGGCCTTCCGCAAGGTGATCTTCCCGCTGCTGGCCCCCGGCCTGATGTCCACCTCGCTCTTCGGTTTCATCACCGCCTGGAACGAGTTCGCGATGGTCCTCATCCTCAACAAGGACAAGACCGCGCAGACCCTGCCCCTGTGGCTGACCCAGTTCCAGACCGCCTTCGGCAACGACTGGGGCGCCACCATGGCCGCCTCCTCGCTGTTCGCGGTCCCGGTCCTGGTGATCTTCGTCTTCCTCCAGCGCAAGGCCGTCGGCGGCATGACCGCCGGCGCCGTGAAGGGATAACGGCCCATGACTGTCCTTGCGCACCGCACCACCGCGTCCTCCTCGGACGACCGCCTCCACCGGGACGCCCTCGCCGTCCTCCAGCCCGGCTTCGAGGGCACCACCGCCCCCGCGTGGCTGCTCCGCCGGATCGGCGAAGGCCTCACCGCCGTCGGCCTCTTCGGCCGCAACATCGCCTCGCCCGAGCAGCTCACCGCACTCACCGCCCGGTTGCGCGCCGAGCGGGACGACGTCCTCGTCGCCATCGACGAGGAGGGCGGCGACGTCACCCGCCTGGAGGTCCGCGAAGGCTCCTCCTTCCCCGGCAACCTGGCCCTCGGCGCGGTCGACGACACCGCCCTCACCCGGGACGTCGCCCGCGAGCTGGGCCGCCGCCTCGCCGAGTGCGGGGTCAACCTCAACTGGGCCCCGTCCGCCGACGTCAACTCCAACCCGGACAACCCCGTCATCGGCGTCCGGTCCTTCGGCGCCGACACCCACCTCGCCGCCCGGCACACCGCCGCGTACGTCGAGGGCCTCCAGGCCGCCGGCGTCGCGGCCTGCACCAAGCACTTCCCGGGCCACGGCGACACCAACGTCGACTCGCACCACGCCCTGCCCCGCATCGACGTGGACCTCGACACCCTCCAGGCCCGCGAGCTCGTCCCGTTCAAGGCCGCCATCGAGGCCGGCAGCAAGGCCGTGATGAGCGCGCACATCCTCGTGCCCGCCCTCGACCCGACCCGTCCGGCCACGCTCAGCCCGCAGATCCTGACCGGTCTGCTGCGCAAGGAGCTCGGCTACGAGGGCCTGATCGTCACCGACGGCATGGAGATGAACGCCATCGCCGGGACGTACGGCATCGAGCGCGGCTCGGTGCTCGCCCTCGCGGCCGGCGCCGACGCCATCTGCGTCGGCGGCGGGCTCGCCGACGAGGCCACCGTGCTGCGGCTGCGCGACGCCCTCGTGGCGGCCGTACGGGAGGGCGCCCTGCCCGAGGAGCGGCTCGCCGACGCCGCCGCCCGGGTACGGGCGCTGGCCGCGTGGACCCGGCAGGCCCGGGCCGCCGCCGCGGGGGGGGCGGGCGGCGGGGGGGGGGCGGGCGCGGGGGGGCGGGCGCCCGGGGGCCCCGCGGCGTCAGGAGCCCGTCAGGGTCTGCGGCCCCGGCGTCAGAGGACCGTCAGCGCGACCGCCCGGTGCCCCCGCGCCACCGTTCCATGGAGGCACGCGGAAACCGAGCGGGAAGGCGGAACGGTGCCAGGACGAATCGTGGCGGGTACGGGCGGATCCCTGGGCAGCCTCACGGCGTTGCACCGGGCACGGGACGAGGCCCGCGCCCGCGCAGCGGAGCTGTGGGTCGTACTGGCCTGGCAGCCGCCGCTGGACGGACCGGGCGCCCGGCGCGGCCAGGGAGGTACGCCGCTGCTCGCCGCCGGGAGGGACGCGGCGGTGGCGCGGCTGGAGGACGCGTTGCGCAGCGCCTTCGGCTCGGGCGCGCCCGGCGTGCCGCTGACCGGACTGGCCGTCCGGGGCACCCCGGGCGCCGCACTGCTGGAGGCGGTCCGCGACGCCGACGACCTGCTCGTCCTCGGTACCGGCTCGCGGCGGCCGCTGCTGCGCGCCCTGCGGCCCTCGGTGGCCCGGTACTGCCTGGCCCACGCCCCCTGCCCGGTCCTGGCCGTGCCGCCCAGTCCGCTCCAGGCCGACCTCGACGCCGTACGCCGGCGCATCGTGTGGCACAGACCGCTCGGCACCCCCGGTCTGCCGACCGCCGCAGCGCACCGGACCGGTCCTGCGGGTGCCTCCCGGGAACCGGCTCCCTACAGGCGGTCCGGCGGAACGGCCGCATAGGCCTCGCGCAGCGCGCCGACCACCGGGTCGTCCGTGCGGAACACGATGTCGTCGACCGCCGCCACCGCCCGTACGCCGATGCCCGTGCTCGTCGCGAACGCCGCCCGCATCGACCGCAGTCGGCCGTCCGTCACCGGGGCGCTGAGATGCCCGTCCCCGCCGGCCCGGAGCAGCCGCATCGTGATCCCGGGGAGCACTTCGGCCTGCGGCCAGACCACGCTCCCGGCCTCGTCGACGAAGCCGATGTTCCACGTGCAGCCCTCGGAGACCAGCCCGTCCACCCCGGTGAACAGCACGTCGTCGAACCCGGCGAGCCGGGCCGCGCGCCGCAGCCGCAACTGCCCGAACAGCGCCACGTGTTTCACCGACGGCGCCTCGCGGTGGAAGGCCAGCCGCTGCACGCGCAGCGCGGGCAGCGGACGCCCGGCGCCCGGCGCGGTCCGGGTGGTCACCAGCACGGACGGCCGGCCCGCGCGGTCCGGGGCCGTCAGGTCCAGCTCCGGGTCGAAGACCGTGACCCGCACCATGAACGTCCCGGCCCGCCCGCCGGCTTCCCCGCGTACGCACTCCCGCACCCATTCGGGATCCAGTTCCGCCCCGAACACCGCACGGCAGTCGTCGACCAGCCGGGCGAGGTGCAGTGCCAGCCCCCGCACCGCCCCGTCCTCCACCGCCATGGTGGTGAAATGCCCGTAGTTGGTGAGTGCGAGGGCCTGCAGGGCCGCGAGGGGGGCGGGGGAGCCGTTCAGAGTCGCCATACCCGCAGTCTGCACGCCCGCACGGGTGCGGCGCCCGCGCCGGCGGCGGTGCGCGCCGCAACCGGGGCGGGTACGGCGATCGCGCGGCGGCTACGCGGCCGGCGGCGCGGGGGTTGCGTCGGGAGGGGGAGCGGCGGCCCGGGCCGTGCGGCCGACCGGCGGGATTTCGGGCCCGGCCGGCAGGAGCCCGGAGGTCACGAAGGCGACGACGGCGGACAGGATCGCCACCGGCATCATCGCGGTGCTCCCCAGCACCAGGACCACCAGCAGCACACTGCTGACCGGCAGGCGCAGCGCGGCCGTGGTCGTGGCGGCCAGCCCGGCGGCCAGTCCGGCGGCGACGCCCAGTCCGGGCAGGGGGGAGAGGAGGACGCCCGCCGCGGCGCCGAGGAACAGCGACGGGAAGATGGGGCCGCCGCGCAGGCTGCCCAGGCACAGCGAGAAGGCGGCGCCCTTGCACAGGAGGACGGCGATCAGCGCGCCCACCCCCCAGGCGTGCGGATCCTTGGCCAGCTCGGCCAGCGTGGCCTGGCCCGAGGAGGCCACGTCCACGGGGGACCGGCCGGTGCCCAGGGCGTAGGCGGCGGCGCAGACACCGGCGGCGAGCCCGCAGAGGGCCGTCATGGTCAGGGGCCGTCCGGCGACGCGGACGGCGGCCATCCGCCCGCCGCGCTGGACGAGGGTCATGGCGGCGGCGACGACCGCGCCGATCAGGATCCCCCACACCACGTCACCGGTGTCCAGGCGGGGGAAGTCCACGCCGGCCTTCAGCTTCAGCGTGCCGGTGCCCAGGCCGGTCCACCGGCCGAAGCCGGTGAAGACGAGCGACCCGATGCCGCTCGCGAGCAGTGCGGGCAGCATGATGGCGAACAGCTGGAGTCCCCCCACGCCCGCCACCTCCATCAGCAGGATCGCGGCGATCAGCGGATTCCCGAAGATGGCGGAGATCGCGGCCGCGGATCCGGCCGCGCCCAGCAGCGAGGTGCTCAACGGTGTTTCCGGTGTACCGGTGAGGTGCCGGAACGCTATCGCGAGGCCGCCGCCCAGCGCGATGAGCGGGGCCTCGGGGCCCAGGGTGGCGCCGAGCGGAAGACTGAACGCGGCCGCGAGCACCACGCCGGGCAGGGCGGCGGCCGTGGCACCGCCAGGGTGCAGACCGGAGGCGGGGATGTGCCCGCCCGCCCCAGGGAACCGGGTGACGATCTGCCCCACGCAGATGCCCGAGACGAGCAGCAGCGGCAGCGGCAGCCACCAGGGCGGGGAGTCGTGGCCGAGGGCGTGGGGGAGGTCGGTCCACACCAGGCGCTCCAACTGCTGGAGCCCGGCGAGGAACCAGAACGCGGCCAGCGAGACCGGGATGCCGATGAGCCCGCAGAACAGCAGCGTCTTCAGGTAGCCGGGAGTCCTGAGCAGCTCGCGGAGCTTCTGGGCCTCGCCGGGCCGTGCCGCTCCGGCCGGTACGGGCGGAGCGGGGCCCGGGGGCGTGCCGGGCCGGCCGGGTTGCGGAGGCGGGCTCGGCTGCGTCGGCTGCGTCATGGGGCCGTTCCTTCCCGTCCCCCGTCCCTCACCGGTGCGTCCGGTGCCGGGTACTCGGTCAGCCGAGGATCCGACGCTTCTGTTCGGCGAATTCCTCTTCGGTCAGCACGCCCTGGTCCTTCAGGGTGCTGAGCTGCTTGAGCTGGTCGATCTTGGCGGTCATGTCGTCCGCGGCCGGGGCCGGGGCCGCGGCGGGCGGAGGCGGCGGAGGGGCTTCGGCCGCGGCAGGCTGCGCGCTCTCCTGCTGGGCCCAGCGGCCGGCCTGCCGCCGGGACACCCGGTTGGACACGGCGGTGGCGGTGCCGGCGACGACGGCGGTACGGGCGACTCCGCGAAGAAGTCCGGGCATGGTGCTCATCTCCAGGGTGCGGGGAATCGGGTGCGAACGGGGCCGAGGCCGACCTCACGCGTCGTCGGGCGGGACCTCCACGGCGTCCAGCGACGCGAGCAGCGCCTGGACGGGAATCCGGCCGGCCGCCACGAGCTGGGCGCCTCCGCGCCGCAGTTCACGGGCGAACGGCGCCGCCCACGTGTTCTCGTACACGATGATCCCCGCCGAGTTCCCCGGCTCCAGGGCGCCGCCGGCGTCGTCGATGTCGCTCTGGTCCAGCAGACCGGACGAAGCTCCCTCGAAGACCGACAGGTCGACCTCCGAGCCGAAGTCCTGGAGCTCGACGGCCGTCACCGAGCCGTCCAGGTCCTTGCGGACGAAGACCAGGTCGAAGATCCGGATGATGCCGCGGTCGACGAGATCGACGAGGAGGGGGAGCCCCCGGCCCGTCATCCGGTTGCCCGGGAACTCGATCACGGCATAGTCCACGGGGCCCATGTCGTCGATGTCGCCGATCCCGAACGATTCCTCGGCCTCGCTGCTCATGGCTGCTCCTGTCGGGCTGGGGGAAGGAGGGACGTCGAGCCGGCCGCCGGTCCATGGGCGCCGGGCTCCGGTGCACAGGGGCCGGAGCGGACATCGCCTACGCCCATTCCAGCACCGCGCCCGCACGTTCGCACATCCGGAACCCCGCCTGCCGGGTGGGCCGGACGGCAGGCGCGCCGGGTGGTCAGCCGCTCAGCTGGTAGAGGCTCTTGCCGGTCAGGTACAGGCCGAGCACCAGGCAGATGACGACGATCGCCTGCTGCGCGTGGCCCTTCAGCCATCCGCGCAGACGCAGCAGCCGGGCCTGGGCCCGCTCGGGTGCGAACACGAGGTACAGCTCGGCGGCCAGCAGGCTCGCGGTCGCGAGGAGGCAGAAGCCGAAGAGGGCCGCGAAGGTGGACGCGTGCGAGGTGTCCGCCTCCAGCACGGTCGTCGCACCGGCCGCCACCATGCCCCAGGGCTGGACGAGCACGGCCAGGCCCGCCGACGCCCAGACCGAACTCCCGTCCAGGCCCTCGGCCACCTCGTCGGCCCTGTCCGCGGCCCTGTTTGCAGCCTCCTCCGCGGCCCCCTCTTCGGGCGCGTCCGGGCCGGGGGGTGCCGCAGCGCCCGCCGGAGCCGCAGCGCCCTCCCGCATCAGGCGGCGGCGGTGCAACCCGTAGAACACGAGCCCGATGCCGATGGCCAGCTTCACGGCGAGTCCGGCCACGCCCGGCGGGGAACGCGGTGGCAGGGGCTCGCCGCCGGTCAGCAGGAGGACGGCGGCGATCACCGCGACGAAGCAGGCCAGCCACGCCAGGATGAACGCGAGGCCCTTCCACACGCCCCGGGCGGAGGACACCACGAGCGCGAACGCCATCAGGGGCAGCGGATCGAGGGTGATGGCCAGTGCGATCAGCATGAGGTCGAGAACCATGGCGCCCCCAGCGTGTGACGACGTACGACGTCGACCCTACGCAGGGAACCCCTCCGCGACACCTTTTCCCCTTCGGCCTCCCCCCGGTTTGCCGTGTGTGCCGGCGGCGGTTCGAGATGCCGCGCACGGCGGCGTCCTCCAACCTGGACGCACACGAAGGAG
>NZ_JBHYVA010000065.1:8030-20453 GCF_042750055.1 Streptomyces sp. NPDC059456 | reverse complement strand
CGCGGCGTCGCGTCGGCTGCCGCTGCCGCTGCCCGCGTGCGCGCCGTTGCGGGGGGGTGGGGGGGCGGGCGGCGGCGCGCCCCCCCCCCCCGACCGCCTCCGGCCCCGCCGGCGTGCGGGACGCCGGGCCCGGGGCGGAGTCCCGGAAGGCCGGGCGCGGCCCGGGGCGCCTGCACGCAGGCGCAGCACCCGGCCCCGGCACCGCGGGGTGCGTGCGGCCGACGGCGCGCGGCGGCGGGGGCGGAGCCACGGGCGGAGCGTGACGCGAGTGTGACGTTCGCCGCTCCTCCCGGAGGGGGTGTCCACTCCGGTTACCGGCAAGTAGCATGGCCGGGTGAGCGGGCGCTCAGCGATGGGCCGCCCCCGCGCAGCAGTGCACACCCGCACCTGGAGGAGAGCCAACGTGCCTCGTACCGTCAGGGACGTCGTCTTCGTCGACGGCGTCCGCACCCCGTTCGGCAAGGCGGGCCCGAAGGGCATCTACCACGAGACCCGCGCCGACGACCTCGTCGTGAAGGCGATCCGGGAGCTGCTGCGCCGCAACCCGGACCTGGACCCCAAGAAGATCGACGAGGTCGCCATCGCCGCGACCACGCAGATCGGTGACCAGGGTCTGACGCTGGGCCGCACCGCCGGCATCCTCGCGGGCCTGCCGCAGTCCGTCCCGGGCTACTCCATCGACCGCATGTGCGCCGGCGCGCTGACCGCCGTGACCGCCGTCGCGGGCGGTGTGGCCTTCGGTGCGTACGACGTCGCCCTCGCCGGCGGTGTCGAGCACATGGGCCGCCACCCCATGGGCGAGGGCGTCGACCCGAACCCGCGCTTCGTCTCCGAGAAGCTGGTCGACGAGTCCGCCCTGTTCATGGGCATGACCGCCGAGAACCTGCACGACCGGTACCCGACGATCACCAAGCTCCGCGCCGACGAGTACGCCGTGCGCTCGCAGGAGAAGGCCGCCAAGGCGTACGCCGACGGCAAGATCCAGCAGGACCTGGTCCCGATCTCGGTGCGCAACACCAACGAGGCGGCCGGTGAGACGGGCTGGGGCCTGGTCACCACCGACGAGCCGATGCGCCCGGGCACCACGCTGGAGAACCTGGCCGGCCTGAAGACCCCGTTCCGTACGCACGGCCGGGTCACCGCGGGCAACGCCGCCGGTCTCAACGACGGTGCCACCGCCGCGATCATCGCGTCCGAGGACTTCGCCCGCGAGAACAACCTCCCGGTCAAGATGCGCCTCGTCTCGTACTCCTTCGCGGGTGTCGAGCCGGAGGTCATGGGCTACGGCCCGATCCCGGCCACCGAGAAGGCCCTCGCCCAGGCCGGCCTGTCCATCGAGGACATAGGCCTGTTCGAGATCAACGAGGCGTTCGCCGTCCAGGTCCTCGCCTTCCTCGAGCACTACGGCATCGCCGACGACGACGCCCGCGTCAACCAGTACGGCGGCGCGATCGCGTTCGGCCACCCGCTGGCCTCCTCCGGCGTCCGTCTGATGACGCAGCTGGCCCGCCAGTTCGAGGAGCAGCCGCACGTCCGCTACGGCCTGACCACCATGTGCGTCGGCTTCGGCATGGGCGCCACGGTCATCTGGGAGAACCCGCACTTCAACGCCGAGGGAGACTCCAAGTGAGCACCACCGCCGAGCTCCTGAAGGGTGCGGCCGAGCTGTTCCCGGACGAGGTCGTCACGTCCGCGCACGTGCGTCACCTGGACCTGCCGTTCGGCGCCGGGCGCTTCGCGCTCATCACGCTGGACAACGGCTTCGACCACACCAAGCCGACCACCTTCGGCCCGCAGTCGCTGGCCAACCTGAACGCCGCGATCGACCAGGTCGAGCAGGAGGCCCTCGCGGGCTCCATCGTCGGCGCGGGCATCACCGGCAAGCCGTTCATCTTCGCGGTCGGCGCCGACCTCAAGGGTGTCGAGCTGCTCAAGCAGCACGACGAGGCGCTCGCCATCGGCAAGGGCGGCCACGACGTCTTCAAGCGCCTCTCGGCGCTGGCCGTCCCCACCTTCGCGTACTACAACGGCGCGGCGATGGGCGGCGGTGTCGAGGTCGGTCTGCACTGCAGCTACCGCACCGTCTCGAAGGCCATCCCGGCCTTCTCGCTGCCCGAGGTCTTCCTCGGCCTGGTTCCGGGCTGGGGCGGCTGCGCCATCCTCCCGAACCTGATCGGCGCGGAGCGCGCGGTCTCGGTGATCATCGAGAACTCGCTGAACCAGAACCGCCAGCTCAAGGGCAAGCAGGTCTTCGAGCTCGGCATCGCCGACGCGATCTTCGAGGGCGCCGACTTCCTGGAGCAGTCGCTCCTGTGGACCGCGCGGGTCCTCACCGGCGAGACCGAGGTCGTCCGCGCCGAGGTCGACCGCGGCGAGGCCTGGGACGCGGCCGTCGCCAAGGGCCGCTTCATCGCGGACTCCAAGGTGCACGGCGCCGCTCCGGCCGCCTACCGCGCGCTGGACATCATCGCCGCGGCCAAGGACGGCGACCTCCAGGCCGGCTTCGACGCCGAGGACAAGGCCCTGGCCGACCTCATCATGGGCGGCGAACTGCGCTCGGGCATCTACGCCTTCAACCTGGTCCAGAAGCGCGCCAAGCGCCCGGCCGGCGCCCCGGACAAGTCCCTGGCCCGTCCGGTCACCAAGGTCGGCGTCGTCGGTGCGGGCCTGATGGCCTCGCAGCTGGCGCTGCTGTTCCTGCGCCGCCTGGAGGTGCCGGTGGTCCTCACCGACATCGACCAGGAGCGCGTGGACAAGGGCGTGGGCTACGTCCACGCCGAGATCCAGAAGCTGCTCGGCAAGGGCCGCATCAACCAGGACAAGGCCAACCGCCTGACCGCCCTGGTCAGCGGTGTCCTGGACAAGGCCGAGGGCTTCGCGGACGCGGACTTCATCATCGAGGCCGTGTTCGAGGAGATGTCCGTCAAGCAGAAGGTGTTCGCGGAGGTCGAGGCGGTCGCCCCGGCGCACGCGATCCTCGCCACCAACACCTCCTCGCTGTCGGTGTCGGAGATGGCCTCCAAGCTCCGGCACCCGGAGCGCGTGGTCGGCTTCCACTTCTTCAACCCGGTCGCGATCCTCCCGCTGCTGGAGATCGTCCGCGGTGAGCAGACCGACGACGCCTCGCTGGCCACGGCCTTCGGCGTCGCCAAGAAGCTGAAGAAGACCGCGGTCCTCACCAAGGACGCCCCGGCGTTCGTCGTGAACCGCATCCTGACCCGCTTCATGGGCGAGATCCAGAACGTCATCGACGAGGGCACCCCGGTCGTCACGGCGGAGAAGGCCATCGAGCCGCTCGGCCTGCCGATGTCCCCGCTGGTGCTGCTGGAGCTCGTGGGCCCGGCGATCGGTCTGCACGTCTCCGAGACCCTGAACCGCGCCTTCCCGGAGCGCTTCACCGTCTCCCCGAACCTTGCTGCGGTCGTCAAGGCCGGCAAGCGCGGCTTCTACGTCTACGATTCCGGCAAGCCGGAGCTGGACCCCGAGGTCGCCGCCCTCCTGGTACAGGGCGACTCGGTCCTGACCGAGGAGCAGGTCCGCGACCGCGTCCTGGACGCGGTGGCGCAGGAGATCGGCCTGATGCTGGAGGAGGGTGTCGTGGCCGAGGCCCAGGACATCGACCTCTGCCTCATCACGGGCGCCGGCTGGCCCTTCCACCTGGGCGGCATCACGCCGTACCTGGACCGCGAAGGCGTCTCGGAGCGCGTGAACGGCAAGAAGTTCCTCGCCCCCGGCCTGGCGAGCATCCCGGCCTGAGGCTGAACGCACCGGACGCCCGTCCCCTTGCACGGGGGCGGGCGTCCGTCGTTCCGCGGCCGGACCCGGCGCCGGAGGCGCCCGTACGGGCTGGCAGAATACGGTCCATGGCGGATGGCAAGACACCTTTCAGCCGCCGGAGCCTGCTCTTCGCAGGTGGTGCGGCGGCCGCCGCCCTCACCACGGGCGGTCTCTCCTGGGCCCTGCGCGCCGGGACCGGCGAGCAGGACGCCGACGTACCGCCGCTGGCCGGCGAGTTCGACATGCGGACCGGTTCGCAACTGCTCGCCTCGACCCCGCTGTTCAATACGACGGGACCGCAGTCGTTCGCGTTCGACGACACGAACGGCCAGGTCTACACACTGCAGACCGTTCAGGACGGCATCCGGCTCGACGACGAGGAGGAGCCGGTCGACTCGGCGGACCGCAAGTCTTCCGGCGATATGTGCGTGACGCGGCTGAGCAGTTCGGGAAAAACCCTCGGGCATATGTATCTGCGCGGCTTCGGCCACGGAATTTCCTGTGGTGTCGAGCCGACGGGCCAGCGCACGTACATATGGGTGGAGGGCCGCGCCGAAGCGGAGCGCGGCTACGGACGCACCGTGGTCCGCGTGCCGTTCAAGGACGGATCGGTCCTCGACAGCGCCGACGACTCCGTCCACCATTTCGATCCGGTTCCCGGCTCCACGGACGTCTGCCCCGCGCTCGACCTGCCGGGCGAGCGGGTGCTGGTGAGTCACGAGGAGGAGGGCGTGCACCGGTTCTCGGTGTACGGGATGGCCGATTTCCTGGCGGGGCGCTTCGATGCCGCGCAGGTCATCAAGGCCGGGGTGCAGGTCAAGCAGGAGGAGTGGTTCCAGGGCTGCGCCCTGTACGGGGACCACGTCTACGTGCTGACCGGCGGCCCGTACACCGGCGACAAGGGCGACAATCCGCGGAAGTCCGGCGGAAATACTTACGTCTCCGCAATTGACGTGCGCACCGGCAAGGCACAGGGACGTCACCACGTGACGGTGGCCCGGGATCTGGTGTACCGGGAGCCCGAGGGAATCGCGATCTCCATGGCCGGCGGACGGCCGGCATTGGTCATCGGATTTTCGGTGAAGACGCAGGACCGGCGCGAGCTGGCGCTGTATCGCTTCACAGCCTGAGAACGTTGGCCGTGAGTTAACCCGGCGTTTTTCGGCCATCCATACGGCTGCTTATACTACTGCGACACTTCACAGCATCCTTATACCTCCACGGGGGAGGCACCGCACCATGGGCTCCAAGCGGCTGCGCGGCGCACTCGGCGTTCTGATCACCTCTGGGCTCATCCTCAGCTTCATCGGCATGCTGGTCGCCGTCGCGTTCGTCTCCCTCCCCCTGTTCGCCGGCTGTGCCGCGCTGAGCTACGTCGCCGACCTGATGCTCCACAACACCGAGTCGCCGACGCTCGAGAAGCTGCGCGACTCGCGCTTCGGCCTGACGATGCGCTTCCTCATCCGGCAGTTCCTGCTGCTGGGCCTGTGCGGGGCCATCGCCGACATCGAGTCGTTCGTGGCGCAGATGACCACCATCGGCCTGCTCCTGCTGTTCATCCTCCAGCTCGCGTACGGCGCGCTCCTCAAGCACGTCCGCAAGATGCGCAACGAGCTGCCGTTCACCACGCGCGGACTGGACCTGGAGGCGCTCGGCATCCGCCGCATGCCGCACCCGTTCCTGATGAACAAGCACGTCCGCAAGACGCTGCACCTGGACATCCCGCTGGTGGCCGGCGCGCTCGCCACCATCGCGACGGACGACTGGCGCTTCGTCACGTACGGCATGATCACCACGGTCTTCCTGGCCTACTTCTCCCTGCTGGTGCTGGTGCCCGACGCGCGCAACGCGCTCAAGCTGCCCACCACCGACGAGGCCATCGAGGAACTCAATTACCAGCTGGCCGAATACCGGCCCCAGGTCGCCCTCTACTTCACGTTCGCCGCCGTCTCCAAAGACTTCATGTACCAGGTCAACATGTGGCTGGAGTCGCTGGAGGCGCTGGAGCTGCGGCCCATCATCGTGCTCCGCGAGCGGGCCACCCTGCGCTACCTGGACGCGACCTCGGTCCCCGTCATCTGCATTCCGAAAGCGGACAATCTCGCACGTATCGAGATGAACGAACTCCGTGTCGCCCTTTACCCCGGCAACGCGGGCAAGAACGTGCACATGCTGCAGCGCGCCGAGGTCAAGCACGTCTTCATCGGCCACGGCGACAGCGACAAGCTCGCGAGCAGCAACCGGGTCAGCAAGGTCTTCGACGAGATCTGGGTGGCCGGCCGGGCCGGCCGCGACCGCTACGAGCGCATCAAGCACGCCGTGTCGCACCACCAGATCGTCGAGGTCGGCCGCCCCCAGCTGATGCCCCTGCACCGCTGGACCGGCAGGGTCGCGAACCCCGTTCCCACCGTCATCTACGCCCCCACCTGGGAGGGCTGGACCGACGACGCCTGCTACACCTCGGTCATCCCGGCCGGCGAGAAGCTGATCAAGGCGCTGCTCGACTACGACCGCGACATCCGGATCATCTACAAGCCGCACCCGCTGACCGGATCGCGCTCCGCCGAGGCCGGCGCCGCGCACCGCCGCGTCATCGCCCTCCTCGAAGAGGACAACGCCCGGCGCTTCGGCCGCAACCTCACCGACTCCAAGGCCGCCGCCAAGAAGCTCGCGCGGATCGACCAGCGCATCGCCGACCTCTCCGAGCGCGGCGTCCGTTCCAAGTACCCGGACCTCACCGAGGAGGAGCGGACCGCGCGCATCCGGCGCAGCCGCAACCAGGCGGGGTCCCTGTACTGGAACGCCGTCCCCGACGGCGCGCACCACGTGGTGACCGAGCGGATCCCGGCCCTGTACGACTGCTTCAACCAGTCCGACCTGCTCATCGGCGACATGTCCAGCGTCGTCTCCGACTTCGTCGCGACCCTGAAGCCGTACGCGATCTTCAACCTCGACGGCCTGCCCGACGACCAGTTCCGCAACGAGCAGCGCACGGCCTACGCCTCGTACCTGCTCGACGGCGACTGCAACGGTCTGGCGGAGGCCATCGAGGCGACGCTGAACCCGCGCGAGGACGTCATGGCGCCCTACCGCGAGCAGCTGAAGGAATACCTCCTGGGCGAGGAGTACCCGCCCAGCATCGTCCGCTTCAACGCGGCCGCCAACAACCTCTACCGGCGGGGGCTGCGCGACTTCCCCATCGAGTACCCGGAGCAGGTCCCCCACCCCGTGTAGCCGGACCTCCCCCGTGCTCGAGCCGCGCCGCCCGCTTCCCGTCCTCCTCCCCCGACCGCCGTGCCGCACCCTTACCCTCACTCAGGAAGAAGGAGCCTTGTCCTCCAGGCCCGTCCCCCACCGCACCGTCGCCGTCATACTCGCCGGGGGCACCGGCCAGCGCATCGGACTCGAGATACCGAAGCAGCTGCTCAAGATCGCCGGCAAGCCGATCCTGGAGCACACCCTCCACGTCTTCGAGAACGCCCCGGACGTCGACGAGGTGATCCTCCTGATGACGCCCGCGTACGTGGAGGACGCCCGCCGCATCGTGGAACGGGCGAAGCTGGGCAAGGTCACGCAGGTGCTGGCCGGCGGCTCGACCCGCAGCGAGACCACCCGGATCGCCATCGAGGCCGCGGCCGCCGGGCTCGGCGAGGGCGAGGACTGCAACCTCCTCTTCCACGACGCGGTCCGCCCGCTGCTCTCGCAGCGCGTGGTGCGCGAGTGCGTCGAGTCCCTGGAGCGCTACCAGGCCGTCGACGTCGCCATCCCTTCCTCCGACACCGTCATCGTGACCCGCACCCACGGCAACGACGGCGAGTTCATCACCGAGGTCCCGGACCGCTCGCGGCTGCGCCGCGGCCAGACCCCGCAGGGCTTCCACCTCTCCACGATCCGCGCCGCGTACGAGCGGGCCGCCGCCGACCCGTTCTTCCAGGCCACCGACGACTGCTCGGTCGTCGTCAAGTACCTGCCCCACGTCCCGGTGCACATCGTCACCGGCGACGACTACAACATGAAGGTCACCCAGCCCGTCGACGTCTTCATCGCCGACAAGCTGTTCCAGCTCGCCTCCCACGCCGCGCCCGCGCAGGCCGGCGAGGCCGCGTACCGCGAGCAGCTGGCCGGCAAGACGATGGTGGTCTTCGGCGGCTCGTACGGCATCGGCGCCGACATCTCCCGCATCGCCGAGGGCTTCGGCGCCCGCGTGTTCGCCCTGGGGCGCTCCACCACCGGCACGCACGTCGAGAACCTCGCCCACGTCGAGGAGGCCCTGGCCCACGCCTACGCCGAGACCGGCCGCATCGACTACGTCGTCAACACGGCGGGCGTGCTGCGCGTCGGCCGCCTCGACGAGGCCGACGACGACACGATCCGGGAGGCGCTGGAGGTCAACTACCTCGCCCCCGTCCACATCGCCCGGACCTCGTACAAGTACCTCAGCGAGACCCAGGGCCAGCTGCTGCTCTTCACCTCCAGCAGCTACACGCGCGGCCGCGCCGAGTACAGCCTGTACTCCTCGACCAAGGCCGCCATGGTCAACCTGACCCAGGCCCTCGCCGACGAGTGGGCCGAGGACGGCATCCGCGTCAACTGCGTGAACCCGGAGCGCACCGCCACCCCGATGCGCACCAAGGCGTTCGGCCAGGAGCCCTCGGCCTCGCTGCTCACGTCCGAGTCGGTCGCCCTGACCTCGCTGGACGTCCTGCTGTCCGAGATGACCGGGCACGTCATCGACGTGCGCAAGCAGGACCCGACCACGACGCCGGCGCAGCGCTCGGGCTTCGAGGCCGCGCTGGCGTCCGTCCTGATCGCGACCACGGAGGACCAGGGGGTCTAGGCGTGACGTACGCACCCGGAGCGCAGCAGCACGGCCGCCGTCCCAAGATCTTCGTGGCCGGCGGCTCCCAGGCCGCCGGCCGGCCCGATGACTGCCTGCCGACGGCGGGCTGGGCGCAGGGGCTGCCGCTCTTCCTCACGGACGCGGTCGAGGTCGTCGACTGCGCCCGCGTCCGCGCGAGCTCCAAGAGCTTCCGCGAGCGCGGGTGGCTCCAGTGGATCCTGGACCACCTGGAGCCCGGTGACCATCTGCTGATCACGTTCGACCAGGCGGACGGGAAGCCGGACCCGGCGCTGGGCACCGAGCCGTTCGCCGACTTCCAGGAGCACCTTGCGGCGTACGTGCACGGCGCGCGCGAACGGCAGGCCCATCCCGCCATCGTGCTGCCGTTCGAGCGTCGCCGTCTGGACGCGCACGGGAACCTCATCCGCTCCATGGGCGACCACCCGCTCGCCGCACGGCAGTTCGCCGACGACGAGTTCGTGCCCGTCGTCGACCTGTACGGCCAGAGCCGGCAGTGGTGGGAGGAGCTCGGCCCCGACGCGTCCAAGGGCGCCTTCGTCCACCTGCGCCGCGGTGAACCGCTGCTGGAGAAGGTCCAGGACGGCGACAATGCCCAGCTGCGCGCCGAGGGCGCCGTCGAGTGCGCCCGGTTCGTCGTCCGCAGCCTCGCCGAGCAGGGCGTCGTACCGGCCCGCTGGATCCGCGACCTCGACCGCCGCGGCTTCGCGTACGCGGAGCTGGGCTGGGCGGACGAGGCGGCGCACCACCACCGCACCACGTCCCGGGTGTCCGAACCCGCAGTACCCCAGGAGGCCCGCGCGTGAATCTCCTCTGCCAGGGCCGGGCCGTCGGCGCCGGCCCGTCCCAGGGCGTCGTGTACGCGGCCCTGTACACCTCGGCCGACCCGCGCCGGGGGGCGTCCCCGGGCGAGACGGTCCGGTTCGGCCTCTCGGTGGCCCCCGACGGCGGCGCCCCGCGCGGCTGCGCGTACCTGCCGGTCCAGCCGCTGGTCGAGGTAGGCGAGATCCTGGGCGTGGAGGGGCTGGAGTACTTCCCGCGCCAGCGCTGGTACCGGATCCGCGCCGACTCCGGGGAAACCGTCAACGGCGTCCTGCACCTGCGCGTGGGCGCCACCGCGGCGGCCCGCAGCATCCGCCCGCAGATCCTGGTGGGCGTCCCGGACGCATCGGGTCTCAAGCTGGTGCGGACGGGGCGGCTCGCCGCCGACCCGGTCCCGCTGCGCCCGCTCGCCCCCCGGGGCCTGCGGATCGCGACCGCCCCGGGCCGGCCGGGCACGGTGAACGTCCTGTCGGCGGCCCCGCCGGGCAGCACGGCGGTCTCGGTGACCCAGCCGCGCGCCGGGCACGCGCAGCTGTCGTACGACGGCAGCGTCACCTACACGCCCGCCGCGGGATTCACCGGCTACGACCGGTTCGAGTACATGGTGGCCACCGCGGCGGCAGGTCAGCAGACCTCCCACGTGAACGTCTTCGTGGGCTCGCTGGAGCACATCCCGGGTGCCTTCCCGCAGCAGCCCGCGGACGCCGCCGTGCGGCCCTGGCAGTGGCCCGAGCTCAGCGGGGAGATGCCGTGGCCCCGGCCCGACCAGACCGCGCGGAACCGATGAGGAACACAGGACCATGAACACCGCCGCCGTGCGCCCCACCGACGTCAAGGACGTGACCGTCGCGGTCCGCGTCTCCAACCAGGCCGCCGCGCTCGACGCGTGCCTGGCCTCCGTCTTCGTGCAGTCCATCGGCACGGACCGGCTGGAGGTCATCGGCGTCGACGACGGCTCGACCGACGAGAGCGGGTCCGTCCTGGCCCGCGCGGCCCACCAGTACCCCGCGTTCGTCCGCGTGGGGCAGGTCTCTCAGGGACTGAGCCCGGCCGCGGCCCGCAACTGGGCGCTGAGCCAGGTCCGCGGACGGTACGTCATCTTCCTGGAGGCGACGGACCGGCTGGCGCCGGACGCGCTGGAGCGGATGGTCGCGGCGGCCGACGCCAACGAGGCCGACGTCGTGCTGGGCAAGCTGGAGAGCTCCGGCCGCCACACGGTGGCGACGTCGATGTTCCGCAAGAACCAGGCGTACGCCGATCTCCACGCCTCTCGCGTGTACTGGTCGCTGACGCCGGACAAGCTGTTCCGCACCAGTCTGCTGCAGCGCCGCGGGCTGGCCTTCCCCACCGACATGGTGGTCGGTGACGACCAGGCGTTCACCGCCGGCGCCTTCATCGGGGCGGACAACGTCTCCGTGGTCGGGGACGCGACCTGCGTGGTCAAGGGCCCCTCCCCGGCCTCCCGCGCCACCCTGCCGGACCGGGTCGCCCTGGCCTCCCGGATGCTGGCGCTGGTCGCCGCGCAGCTGCCCGAGGGGCCTCGCCGGGACAAGCTCCAGTCCCGCCACCTGGAAGTGGAGCTCGGCAAGGCGACCGCGGCCGCGCTGCTGGCCGACACGGATCCGGCGGAGCGGGACCAGGCGCTGTGGGCCGCGGCCGAGGTGCTGCGCACCCAGGCCTCCCCGGGCGCGCTGGCGCTGCTGCCGCGCATGGTGGCCGTACGGTTCGCCCTGCTCGCGCAGGGGCGGTTCGCCGAGGCGCAGCGGATGGCCGCCTTCGAGGCGGACAAGGACCGGCCGGCCGTGCGCAAGACGGTGGAGAACGGGCGGGTGTACACGACGCTGCCCTTCTTCCGCGACCCGCAGGTGGGCCTCGCGGACGAACTGTTCGACATCACGGGCGACATGACGGTCACCCACCAGCTCCAGAAGGCGCGGTGGGAAGGACCGATGCTGGCGCTGGAGGGCTTCGCCTTCTACGAGCAGCTGTCGACGAAGGACCGCACCACGCGGGTGGTGCTGCGGGAGCGGACGAGCGGTGCGCAGGAGAGCTACGCGGTGACGGCCCGCCGGGACGACACTCTCACCAACGCCAAGGGCAAGCCGCGGGCGATGGGCCGGTTCTCGGCACGGGTCAACCTGGCGCAGACCGCCGGCGGCTGGCCGCTGCCGCCGGGCACCTGGGACGTGTACCTCTCGGTCGGGTTCGAGGGCGTGACGCAGGAGGTGCGGCTGGGGCCGAAGCGCTCCGGGGACCTGGACACGACCGCCCGGGTGCCGGTGCCGGTCGGTGCGGCGCCCGGTGCGCGGGGCATGGAGCTGGCCGCCGCGGCGTACTACACGGAGACGGGCGGGTTCAGCATCGAGGTGTTCCAGCGGACCCCGCTGCCGCGGCAGGCCTGACGCCCGGCGTCGGCGGCGGCCCGGGCCCGGCTCAGGCCGTTTCCCACGGGCCGAACACCAGCCCCTGCTGCGTGGTGTCCTGGCGGGTGCAGACCAGGGAGCCGTCCGCGTCGAACGCGGCGACGACGATCCGGCCCGAGTGGTCGACCGCCACCTGGGGTGCGTACGCGCCGCGGCCGCCGAGGGAGGCCCACCAGGTGCCGTAGCCCTCGTTCTCGGTGACGTAGGCGGTGACCTCGATGTCGCCCTCGGCGCCGGTCTGCGCGAGGACCGTGCAGTCGTAGCCGCCCAGGTCGGCCCGCGCGACGCCCGGGGCCCCGCGACCGCCCGCACCGCCGAGGCCCATCAGGCCGCCCTGGACGCCCTGCTGGCCGGCCCGCCAGGCGACGAGCGAACCGTCGCCGGGGTAGCGCCAGAAGTAGGTGACCCGGCGCGGGCCCGTCTCGCAGACTGCCGGAGTACCGGGGACGACCGCGGTGGGGATGCGGTGCGCGAGCGCGAAGCGGCCCTGGCCGATGCCCGCCCAGCGGTCGGCCCCCGCCCGGACCAGGCCGCGCATCTCCA
>NZ_JBHYVA010000065.1:0-8020 GCF_042750055.1 Streptomyces sp. NPDC059456 | reverse complement strand
CCGCGGGCGCGCGCGCGCGCCCCGGGGCGCGCCCCGGCCGGTCCGAGGACGAGCATCTCCAGCTGGCCGCCTGCGGGCATCAGCGGGGTCACCCCGCTCTCGTACGGCTCCGGGGCCACCTGCTTCCAGCCGCCCCACACGCCCTCGGCGTTGCGGCTGCGGCGCAGGACGCCGCCGAGGCGCATCGAGACGAGGACGTGCGTGGAGCCGGAGCGCTGGTTGACGGCGATGCGCGGCGGGCCGGCCGGCCGGTCGTCGGCGGGGCCGCCGCGCAGCCCGGGGGTGCCCAGGGCGTGCCAGTCGGTCATGGCGCGGCCCGTCTGGAACTGGGTGGAGACGATGATTTCCGGCCGCCCGGAGCCGTCCTGGGCGGCCCGGAGCGCGACGAAGTGCACGTACCCCTCGCGGCTCTGCGCCATCGAGACGGTACCCATCCAGCCCGGGACCTCGAAGACGTCGGGGCCGGTCCAGCCGGTGCGCGGCGCCGCCGCCTCGGTCCAGCGCAGCAGGCCGTGCGGGGTACAGGCGTAGGCCGTCAGCCGGCCGTCGCTCCCCCGGAACAACCAGTTTCCGGCCGGCGGCGAGGAGCGGCGGGAACCCGGTCCGCCCGCGGGCGCCGGTTGCGCCCCGCGGGCGGAAGAGGCGGTACGGGCACCGCCTTTGCCTCGGATCACGCCGCTGTCCACCCATCTGCCGAGAATGTCCTGCTCAAGCGGCGGAGCTCTTCACCGAAAAGAACCAGCCACTCGAAAGTGTGTCTTATGATGCACCCCATCGATAATAGAAGGGCTCTGCCTCCATGACCGACCGGCCCTCGGCCACTCCTCCCACGCGGCGCAGACCGCGGCGCGGCGGCAGGCGACGCGCCCTGCGGATCGTGCTCCTGACGGTGGCCGTGCTCATCCTCGCGGCCGGTGGCGCGGGCTGGTGGGCCTACAGCCACCTCAACGGCAACATCGACAGCGTCGACCTCGACCAGGCACTCGGCGACAACCGCCCGAAGAAGGTCGTCGCGGGCGCGCAGAACGTCCTCGTCCTCGGCTCCGACTCGCGCGCCGGGGCCAATGCGGACCTCGACCACGGCGATGTGAGCGGCGCCCGCTCGGACACCGCCATGCTGGTGCACATACCCGAGGGCCGGTCCAAGGCCACCGCGGTGAGCATCCCCCGCGACACCCTGATCAGCCGGCCCGAGTGCAAGGGCACCGACGGCGAGACCGTCAAGGCCACGAACCGGGTCATGTTCAACTCGGTGTACTCGCTCGCCGGCCCGGCCTGCGTGGTCAAGACCGTGGAGCAGATGTCCGGGATCCGCGTGGACCACTTCGTCGAGGTCGACTTCGCCGGGTTCAAGGGCCTGGTGGACGCGCTCGGCGGGGTCACCGTCACCCTGGACAAGCCGATGAGCGGTGCCAAGGGCGGGCTCAAGCTCGACGCCGGCACGCACCGGCTCAACGGCACCGACTCGCTCAAGTTCGTCCGTACCCGCTACGGCTACGGGGACGGCAGCGACCTCGGCCGCATAGGCCTCCAGCAGCAGTTCATGATGGCGATGCTGTCGGAGATCAAGAAGCAGGACGCCCTCGGCAACCCGGCGCGCCTGTACAAGCTCGCCGACGCCGGTACGAAGTCGCTCACCACCGACTCCGACCTCGCCTCCCTCACCTCCCTGGCCGACTTCGCCCAGAGCATGAAGGGCGTGGACCCGGACACCATGGAGACGATCATGCTTCCGGTGGCCTACGACAAGGTGGACCCGAACCGCGTGATCGTCGCGGAGCCGCAGGCCGGCATGTTGTGGGAAGCCCTGCGCACGGACCAGAAGATCCCGGCGGAGGCGAAGAAGTCCCCCGCCAAGGGCTGACGCGACACCGCACGCACGAGCGGCCGTACGGGGAGGTGCTCCCCGTACGGCCGCTTTCGTGGTCGGGGTCGGACCGCGGGAGCGGTCCTAGTACTCCGCCTCCTGGCCGGACCTGCCCAGACGGCTGTGGCTGCGGCCGTACAGGAAGTACACGAAGAAGCCGATGACCATCCAGATGGCGAACCGGGCCCAGGTCTCGGCCGGCAGGTTGAGCATCAGCCAGAGCGAGGCCGCGATCGACAGGATCGGGACCACCGGCACCCACGGGGTGCGGAAGGACCGGTGCAGGTCGGGGCGCGTCTTGCGCAGGACGATCACGCCGAGGGCGACCACCACGAAGGCGAACAGGGTGCCGATGTTCACCAGTTCCGCGAGCTTCTCCAGGCTGGTGAAGCCCGCAACGACCGCGATGATCCCGCCGAGCAGGATGGTCGCGCGGTACGGGGTGCGGTACTTCGGGTGGGTGACGGAGAAGACGCGCGGCAGCAGTCCGTCGCGGCTCATCGCGAAGAACACGCGGGTCTGGCCGAGCAGCAGGATCATGCAGACGGTGATCAGCCCGACGGCGGCCCCGAGACTGATGGCACCGGAGAAGAACGGCTGGTTCACCGATTTGAAGGCCTCGGCGAGCGGGGCCGTGGGCGACATCTCGGTGTACTTCTGCATGCCGGTGACCACCAGCGTCACGGCGACGTAGAGCACGGTGCAGATGATCAGCGAGCCGATGATGCCGCGCGGCATGTCCCGCTGGGGGTTCTTGGTCTCCTCGGCCGCGGTGGCCACGACGTCGAAGCCGATGAAGGCGAAGAACACGAGCGAGGCGGCCGTGAAGATGCCCATCACACCGAAGTTGGTGGGCTCGTAGCCGAACACCAGCTGCACCAGCGGCGCCTTCCAGCCGCTGCCCGTTTCCTGTGGCTGGGCCGGCGGGATGAACGGCTTGTAGTTGTCCGCCTTGATGAAGAACAGGCCCGCGATGATGACCAGCAGCACCACGAACACCTTGATGGCGACGACGATCGCGGTGATCCGGGCCGACAGCTTCGTGCCCACGACCAGGATCGCGGTCAGCACCAGGACCAGCAGGAAGGCCAGCAGGTCGAAGGTGCCGCCCTCGTCCGGCCCGGACAACCCGGCTGGCAGGTTCCAGCCGAGGTTCGTGCGCATGAGGTGGCGCACGTACCCGGACCAGCCGACCGCGACGACGGCGGTGCCGAGCGCGAACTCGAGCACCAGGTCCCAGCCGATGATCCAGGCGGGCAGCTCGCCGATCGAGGCGTACGAGAACGTGTACGCCGATCCGGCCACCGGGACGGTGGACGCGAACTCGGCGTAGCACAGCGCCGCGAGGGCGCAGACGATGCCCGCCGCGACGAAGGCGAGGGCGGTGGCGGGCCCGGCATTGTTGCGGGCGGCGATGCCCGTCAGGACGAAAATGCCGGTGCCGATGATGACACCCACACCGAAGACCGTCAGGTCCCAGGCGGAGAGCGACTTGCGGAGCGCGTGTTCCGGCTCCTCCGTGTCGCGGATGGACTGCTCCACCGTCTTGGTGCGGAAGGGACTGTTCAGATCCTTGCTCACCGACGCACCTCCGGCGGGTGACGACGCACGCGAACGGGCCGGGAGGCCCACCCATTCCAGGGTGATCTCCCGGCCCGTGACGTGCAACCGCGCGGTGGTCCGTGGCCGGGCGTCCCGGCCGGCCGCCGTCGGCTAGTCGACGGCGGCGGCCGTCTCGCTGTCGAAGCGCCCGTCCAGCTTGGCGACGAGGCCGGTGACCTGCCGGGCGATGTCCGGCGCGGTCAGACCGATCTCGGCCATGATCTCCTTGCGCAGGGCGTGGTCGAGGAAGCGCTGCGGAATGCCGAAGTCGCGCAGTGGTACGTCGACGCCCGCGTCGCGCAGTGCCTGCGAGACGGCGGCGCCCACACCGCCGGTGCGGCCGTTGTCCTCGACGGTGACGACCACGCGGTGCCGGTCCGCGAGCGGGGCCAGGGCCTCGTCCACGGGCTTGACCCAGCGGGGGTCGACCACGGTCGTGGAGATGCCCTGCTTGTCGAGCAGGTCGGCGATCTCCAGGCACATCGGGGCGAGCGCGCCGACCGAGACGAGCAGTACGTCCGGACGGGTGACTTCGGGGGCCGGGGTGCGCAGGACGTCCATGCCGCCGATCCGGCCGACGGCCGGGACGGCCGGGCCGACGACGCCCTTGGAGAAGCGCACGACGGTCGGGGCGTCCTTGACCACCACGGCCTCGCGCAGCTGGGCGCGCAGCTGCTCGGCGTCGCGCGGGGCGGCCAGCCGCAGGCCCGGGACGACCTGGAGGATGGACATGTCCCACATGCCGTTGTGGGAGGCGCCGTCGGTGCCGGTGATACCGGCGCGGTCCAGGACGAAGGTGACCCCGCACTTGTGCAGGGCGACGTCCATCAGGACCTGGTCGAAGGCGCGGTTGAGGAAGGTGGCGTACACCGCGAAGACCGGGTGGACCCCGCCGGTGGCCAGGCCCGCCGCCGAGGTGGCGCCGTGCTGCTCGGCGATGCCCACGTCGAAGATCCGGTCCGGGAAGGCCTCGGCGAACTTGTTGAGGCCGACCGGGTGGAGCATGGCGGCGGTGATGCCGACGATGTCCCCGCGCTCGTGTCCGAGCTTGACCATCTCGTCGGCGAAGACGGAGGTCCAGCTGGCGGCATCGGTACTGACCGGCAGGCCGGTGTCCGGGTGGATCACGCCGACCGCGTGGAAGCGGTCCGCCTCGTGCTCCAGGGCCGGGGTGTAGCCGCGGCCCTTCTGGGTGAGGCAGTGCACGATGACCGGGCCGCTGAAGCGCTTGGCGCGCTGCAGGGCGGACTCCAGGGCCTCGATGTCGTGGCCGTCGATGGGCCCGATGTACTTCAGGCCCAGGTCCTCGAACATGCCCTGCGGGGCGATGAAGTCCTTGAGGCCCTTCTTGGCGCCGTGCAGGGTCTCGAAGAGCGGCTTGCCGACGACCGGGGTGCGCTCCAGGATCTCCTTGCCGCGGGCCAGGAAGCGCTCGTAGCCGTCCGTCGTGCGCAGGGTGGCCAGGTGGTTGGCGAGGCCGCCGATGGTGGGGCCGTACGAGCGCTCGTTGTCGTTGACGACGATGACCAGCGGGCGGTCCTTGGCGGCGGCGATGTTGTTCAGCGCCTCCCAGGCCATACCGCCGGTCAGGGCGCCGTCGCCGATGACGGCGGCGACGTGGTGGTCGTCCCGGCCGAGCACCTCGTTGGCCTTGGCGAGGCCGTCGGCCCAGCCCAGCACGGTGGAGGCGTGCGAGTTCTCGATCACGTCGTGGTCGGACTCGGCGCGCGAGGGGTAGCCGGAGAGACCGCCCTTGGAGCGCAGGTTGCCGAAGTCCTGGCGGCCCGTGAGCAGCTTGTGGACGTAGGCCTGGTGGCCGGTGTCGAAGAGGACCTTGTCCTTGGGCGAGTCGAAGACCCGGTGCAGGGCGATCGTCAGTTCGACCACCCCGAGGTTGGGGCCGAGGTGCCCGCCGGTCTTGGAGACGGCGTCGACGAGGAAGGACCTGATCTCGGCGGCGAGCTGGTCGAGCTCCTCCTGGCTGAGCCGGTCCAGATCGCGCGGTCCCTTGATGCGGGTCAGCAGCACCCGTGCCTCCTTGCAGTTGCTTGCTGGTCTGTCGAGTCTAATGTTCCGTCGGCGACCGCGGTCATCGGGCTGCCGCAGGCGGGTCACGGCTTTGTCATACCTGCATACATCCCTGTGCACATCACCCCGATGTCACACACCACATTCGGGCGTATACCCACACAGGTGTACGTACGGACGCACGCACGCGTGCCCGGTGCCACACGGGGTGGCACCGGGCACTGTGACCGGTCTTACCGCGGCGGGCGCGGTGTCAGGCGCGTCCGGCCGTCTTCTGGGTCTTGCGGGTGACCGAGTCGATCACCACGGTGGCCAGCAGCACCGCACCGGTGATCATGTACTGGATCGGCGTGGCGATGCCCTGCAGGGCCAGACCGTACTGGATCGAGGTGATGACCATGACGCCGAGGAGGGCGTTCCAGGTCCGGCCCCGGCCGCCGAAGAGGCTGGTGCCGCCGATCACGGCCGCCGCGATCACGTTCATCAGCAGGTCGCCGCCGCCGGCGCTCTGGTTGGCCGCAGCGATCTTGGAGGCCCAGAACAGGCCGCCGATGGCCGCGAAGGTGCCGGAGATCGTGAACACCGCGATGCGGATCCCGACGACGCTGATGCCCGCGCGGCGGGAGGCCTCGACGCTGCCGCCGAGGGCGAAGACGTTCCGGCCGAACGTGGTGCGGCGCAGCAGGAAGTCCGTGCCGGCCAGCACCACCACGAAGAGCACGACCGCCAGCGGCAGGCCCTTGTACTGGTTGAACACCGCGGCGGGACCGAAGGTGAAGACCGCCAGCAGACCCGTGCGCAGGGCGATCTCGCTCATCGGGCGGGACGGGACGCCCGCGGCCTCGCGGCGGCGGTTGTCGAAGAAGCTCGCCAGGAAGTACCCGATCACCGCGACCGCGGCGAGGCCGTAGCCGGCCGCCACGTCCGTGAAGAAGTACGTGGTGAGCTGGCCCACCACACCGTCGGAGTCGATGTTGATCGTGCCGTTGCTGCCCAGGATCTGCAGCATGGCGCCGGACCAGAACAGCAGGCCCGACAGGGTGACCGCGAAGGCCGGCGCACCGATCTTGGCGAAGAAGAAGCCGTGGATTGCGCCGATCAGGGCACCGCCCGCGACGGCGGCCAGGATCGCCACCCACTCGTTGACGCCGTGGGTGACGGCCAGGACGGCGAAGAGGGCACCCGCGACACCGCTGACCGAGCCGACCGAGAGGTCGATCTCGCCGAGCAGCAGCACGAAGATGATGCCCACGGCCATCATGCCGGTGGCGACCATGGTGATCGCGATGTTGGTGAGGTTCTCCGGGGACAGGAAGTTCGCGTTCAGTCCCTGGAAGATGCCGCAGATGATGATCAGGCCGATGACGACCGGGAGGGAGCCCAGGTCGCCGGCCTTCATCTTGCGGCCGAACTCGCTCAGGTAGCCGGCCAGACCCTGCTCGCGGACGAGCAGCCGGGGGTCCACCGCGGGAATGGCGTCGGCCGGGGCCGCCGGGTTGGCCAGCTGGGCCACCTCTTCCGCCGAGGTGTGGTGTGCCGAGGTGTGGTGTTCGGTGCTCACTTGCGAGCCTCCCCGGTGCGGGCCGCCCGGCGCGTCACGGCGTTGTCCGTGGCTCCCGTGATGGCGGAGATGATCTCTTCCTGCGACGTGTCCTTGACGCTGAAGACGCCGTTGTTGCGGCCCAGCCGCAGCACCGCCACCTTGTCGGCGACGGCCTTCACATCGGCCATGTTGTGGCTGATGAGGATGACGGCGTGGCCGCGCTCGCGCAGCCGCTCCACCAGGTCGAGGACCTGTGCGGTCTGCTCGACGCCGAGGGCGGCGGTGGGCTCGTCGAGGATGACGAGCTTGGGCTCGCCGAGCATCGAACGGGCGATCGCCACGGTCTGGCGCTGTCCGCCGGAGAGCGAGGCGATGGGGATACGGACGCTGGGGATCCGGATCGACAGGGTGGTCAGGAGCTCGCGGGCGCGGCGCTCCATCTCCACCTCGTCGAGGACACCGCGGCGCTTGAGCTCGCGACCCAGGAAGAGGTTGCCGACGACGTCGATGTTGTCGCACAGCGCGAGGTCCTGGTAGACCGTCGCGATGCCCAGGTTCTGGGCGTCGTGGGGCTTGCTGATCGAGACCGGCTTGCCCTCCCACTCGATGACACCGTCATCGATGGGGTGGACGCCGGCGATCGTCTTGACGAGCGTGGACTTGCCGGCGCCGTTGTCGCCGACCAGGGCGACCACCTCGCCGGAGTGGATCTCGAGCTCTACGTCGGTGAGCGCCTGGACGGCACCGAATCGCTTCGAGACCCCGCGCAACGCCAGCACGGGCGCAGCGGACACATGAACCATCTCCTTCGCCGCCTGACCGGCGGGGATGTCGTGCAGTAAGTGCAGGAGCGGGGTGGGTGGGGAATCGTTTATTGCCCGCGCCCCCCGGGGGGGGGGGGAGTTTGGTGGGGGGGGCGGGGCGGGGCGGGGGGGAGGGGGGGGCCGGTGGCGCGGGGGGGGGGCGCCCGCCCGCGCGGC
>NZ_JBHYVA010000064.1:12531-20577 GCF_042750055.1 Streptomyces sp. NPDC059456 | reverse complement strand
GCCGGTACGGATCCCGCCGGGCTCCCGGGCGCCACGGGAGCCCCGGACGCCCCGGGCGTCGCCGCGGACGGCGCGGGTGGCGCGGGTGCCGCCGCGGGCTGCTCCACCGGTTCGGGCTGCCCCTGCGTGCGGTCCATGGATTGGTCCCCCCGATCGCGCTCTGCGCCGTCGCCGTCGTGTCGTACCGTCCGGCCTTCGCACATTCCGCTGTCGCTACGGGTCCGGTTACCGCCCGAACCCTAGACGGTGCCCGGTCGCACGGGGAACCGCAGGGGTGCCATCACCACCGGACCGTTACGTTTTCGCAGGAAGGGCGGGCGGCGGACGGCATCAGACCCGCGGGAGCGATTCCGCTTCGAGGCCGCCCTCGATCGCGAGGATGCGGTGCAGCCGGGTGGCGACGAGGAGCCGCTGCATCTGCGGCGGCACTCCGCGCAGGACGAGGCGGCGGCCGGTCCGGCCGGCCCGCCGGTGTGCTCCCATGATCACGCCGAGTCCGGTCGCGTCCCAGGAGTCGAGCCCGGTGAGGTCCAGCACGAGGTCGCCGTGGCCGTCGTCGAGGGCGGAGTGGAGGGCCGTACGGGCGTCCGCCGCGCTGCGCACGTCGAGGCGGCCCCCGACAGCGAGTTCGGCGTGGTCGCCCCTGATGTGCATGTGTGCTCCCGGCAGTCCTGGGTACGTGGGGATCCGAGGGAAGGGATCCGACTGGTCCGTGGTCGGCAACTCTCACTGCAACTGACTGCCGTGCGGGCAGGGAAGTTGCCGACCGTGAGCGAACCGATACCTAATTCACCCGTGCGGGTGCAGGTATTCGAACAGGCGCCCGGTGGCCGGGCGCCGTTCACGGCTCGGCGGCTCAGTGCTTGTAGAAGCCCTGCCCGCTCTTGCGGCCGAAGTCGCCCGCGTCCACCATGCGGCGCATGAGCTCCGGCGGCGCGAACTTCTCGTCCTGGGATTCGGTGTAGATGTTGCTGGTGGCGTGCAGCAGGATGTCGACGCCGGTGAGGTCGGCGGTGGCGAGCGGCCCCATGGCGTGGCCGAAGCCGAGCTTGCAGGCGATGTCGATGTCCTCGGCGGAGGCCACGCCCGATTCGTACAGCTTCGCGGCTTCCACGACCAGGGCGGAGATCAGACGGGTCGTCACGAAACCGGCGACGTCGCGGTTGACGACGATGCAGGTCTTGCCGACCGACTCGGCGAACGCCCGGGTGGCCGCGAGGGTCTCGTCGCTCGTCTTGTAACCGCGGACGAGCTCGCAGAGCTGCATCATCGGGACGGGCGAGAAGAAGTGCGCGCCGACGACCCGCTCCGGACGCTCCGTCACGGCCGCGATCTTGGTGATCGGGATGGCGGAGGTGTTGGAGGCGAGGATCGCGTCGTCCCGTACGAGCTTGTCGAGCGCACGGAAGATCTCGTGCTTGACCTCGAGCTTCTCGAAGACGGCCTCGACGACGATGTCGACGTCGGCGACCGCGTCGAGGTCGGTGGTCGTCTTGATGCGGGCGAGCGCGGCCTCGGCGTCCTCGGCCGTCATCTTGCCCTTGGACACGAACTTGTCGTACGAGGCCTTGATGCCGTCGGTGCCGCGGGTCAGCGCCGCGTCGGTGACATCACGCAGTACGACGTCCCACCCCGCCTGAGCGGAGACCTGAGCGATTCCGGAACCCATAAGTCCGGCACCGATGACGGCGAGCTTCCCAGCCACTGCACACCCCACGTTCTTCCATCCGGCCCAGCTTCGTAGCCTCTCCGGCGGAGACTAGCGCTCGCGGGGGTTCGTGTGACCGCGAAGTAACACGCGTCACGTCTCAACTGACGGACATCACACCGGTACGGCTCAGCCGTCCGCTCGCACCAACCGGGCCTCGGCGGCCCGCAGTCGCGCCGCCCCGCGGGTCACCGCCGCGGGACGTCCGGGGCCGGGGGCCGGGGGCCCGCGGGCGTACGGACGGGGGAAGCCCGCCAAGGCGGCGGTCCGTCCGGCCAGTTCGACGTGTCGCCAGATTCAGAACATGTCGGTCAAAACATCATCTCTCCGTCCCGCCGGGCCCATTTCGGGTCCCGGTGGTGGACGCCGCCGGGACGGGAGGGCCGCCGCGTGCGCTTTTCCGGCGGGCCTCACTACGCTGGCCACATGGTGAACCTCACGCGCATCTACACCCGCACCGGTGACAAGGGCACGACCGCGCTCGGCGACATGAGCCGCACGGCCAAGACCGATCTGCGGATCTCCGCCTACGCCGACGCCAACGAGGCCAACGCGGCCATCGGCACGGCGATCGCCCTCGGCAGCCTGCCGGAGGATGTCGTGAAGGTCCTGGTACGGGTGCAGAACGACCTGTTCGACGTCGGCGCCGACCTGTGCACCCCGGTCGTCGAGGACCCGGAGTACCCGCCGCTGCGCGTCGAGCAGTTCTACATCGACAAGCTCGAAGCGGACTGCGATGTCTTCAACGAGCGGCTCGAGAAGCTGCGCAGCTTCATCCTCCCCGGCGGCGCCCCCGGCGCGGCCCTGCTGCACCAGGCGTGCACGGTGGTCCGGCGGGCCGAGCGCTCCACCTGGGCGGCGCTGGAGGCGCACGGCGAGGTGATGAACCCGCTGACCGCCACCTACCTGAACCGCCTCTCCGACCTCCTCTTCATCCTGGCCCGTACGGCCAACAAGGAGGTCGGCGACGTCCTCTGGGTACCCGGCGGCGAGCGCTAGAGCTCGTCCTCGCCCGGCCGCACCGCAGGAGCCCTGCGCGGCCAGATCGTGTACGTGGCGGCGACGACGGCGTGGACGGCGAGCACCCGCAGGGCGACGAACTGCCAGCCCTGCAGGGCTGCGGTGCCGGCCGCGTCGCCCACGTACCAGATCGCGGCCTGGAGCAGGGCGAGCGCGACGGCCGCGGCGGCCAGGGTGCGGATCCACAGCTTCCACTCGTGGACGGCCCTGGCCCTCCCGTACGCCGGGCCGGGCGGTTTCGGACCCCCGCCGAAGCGGTGGGCGGCGTGCCGGTCGAGCCATTTCACCGTGTAGTGGCCGTAGCCGACGGTGTAGCCGATGTAGAGCGCGGCCAGGCCGTGCGTCCAGCTCGGCTCGCCCCCGTTGCGCAGGTCCAGGGTGGTGGCCACGAGCAGGAGGAGCTCCAGCAGCGGCTCGCACAGCAGGACCGCCGCACCGAGCCGGGGCATCCCCGCGAGGTAGCGCAGCGCCAGTCCGCCGGCCAGCAGCACCCAGAAGCCGACCTCACAGGTGATGACCAGGGCGACGAGCACCGGATTCTCCCTTCCGCTCCCGCGGTCGGCGACGGCCGACGACCACTGGGTCCAGGCTCCCGTCCGGCGCGGGCCGCTTCGTCGTCGCCGGTGACGAACCGTGGCTGCACCCTTCGGTGTAGTGCGGGATCCGCGCGTCTCCGCCCAGGCGCCGAGGCCCGCGCCTCCCGGACCCTGTTGGATGGAACCGTGACCCCGACCCCGCCCCGGACCCCCACCGCACCCCCGGCCGCGCCGGCGGCCGGCCGGATCTTCCGCCCCCCCCGCGACGACGTCCTGCTCGCGGTGGTCAGCGTGCTCGCGGGCCTGCTGCTCTGGTCGCTCGGCATCCACATGAACGACCGGCACCTCCTCCCCGCCTGGGCGGCCCTGGTCCCGCTCCTCGCGCTCGGCCCGATGGAACTGCTGCGCCGCACCGCGCCCAACACCACCCTGGCCGTCGGCACGGTGGGGGTGATCGCCGACCAGTTCACCGTGGGAAATCTGGCCACCGTCTTGATCTTCACGGACCTGATGTACGCGGCCGTCGTCTACGGCAAACCCGCCATGGCCCGGCGGCTCCCGATCACCACCGGCCTGGTCACCATCGCCGTCACCGTGGCCTTCCTGGCCTGGCTGCGCACCCCGCAGTCCCTGATGATCGGCGTGCTCACCGGCATCGTGTGCTTCGGCCCGGCCCTGACCGGCGCCACCCTGCGCAACCACCGCGAGGCCGCCGAGGCCGCCCGGCTGCGCGCCGAGCAGACGGCACTGCTGGCCGAGATGGACCGCAGTCAGGCCGTCGTCGCCGAGCGGGCCCGGATGGCCCGCGAGCTGCACGACATGGTGGCCAACCACCTGTCCGCCATCGCCATCCACTCCACGGCCGCGCTGTCGATCGACTCCCCCGAGACGAGCCGCGAGGCCCTCGGGGTGATCCGGGAGAACAGCGTGCAGGGGCTGGCCGAAATGCGGCGCCTGATCGGGCTGCTGCGGGACGCGGGCGCGGAGCAGGAGGCGGTCGCCACGCCCTCCCTCGACGGGCTCGACGCCCTCCTGGGCCAGGCCCGCGTCAACGGCGCCGCGAGCGGGCTGGACTTCGTGCTCCTCGACGAGCGGGCGCCCGGGGAGCCGCTGCCGGCCCCGGTGGAGCTGGCGGCGTACCGGATCGTCCAGGAGTCGCTGACGAACGCCCTCAAGCACGCCGTCCCGGGCACGGTCCGGGTCCGCGTGGCGCGTGCGGACGGGCTGCTGACCGTACGGGTGGACTCCCCGTACGGGGACCGGCCGGGTCCCCGCGCCCCGGGCTCGGGAGCCGGGCTGGTCGGCATGCAGGAGCGCACGGAGCTGCTGGGCGGGGAGTTCTCGGCGGGCCGGGCGGGATCGGTTTGGCAGGTGCGGGCGCAGCTGCCCGCGGAGGAGAAGGCGGTGGCCGGATGAGCATCCGGGTCGTGGTGGCCGAGGACCAGAGCGCGGTACGGGCCGGGCTGGTGCTGATTCTGCGCAGCGCGGGCGACATCGAGGTCGTGGGCGAGGCGGCGGACGGCGAGGAGGCGGTGCGGGCGGCCCGGGAGCTGCGGCCGGATCTCGTCCTCATGGACGTGCAGATGCCGCGGCTCGACGGGGTGTCGGCGACGCGCCAGGTGGTGGCGGAGGGGCTGGCCGACGTCCTGGTGCTGACCACCTTCGACCTGGACGAGTACGTGTTCGGCGCCCTGCGCGCGGGGGCTGCGGGCTTCCTGCTGAAGAACGCCGAAGCGGCGGAGCTGATCGGTGCGGTGCGGACGGTCGCGCGCGGGGAGGGTCTGATCGCCCCGGCGGTGACCCGGCGGCTGATCGCCGAGTTCTCCGCTCCGCGGCCGGTGAGGGCCGCGGTGGCGCCGGAGAGGACCGCGGCGGTGGCCTCGCTGACGCGCCGCGAGCGGGAGGTGTTCGGGTGTCTGGGCGAGGGGCTGTCGAACGCGGAGATCGCGGTGCGGCTGGAGATGGCGGAGGCGACGGTGAAGACGCACGTCAGCAGGCTGCTGGGGAAGCTGGAACTGCGCAGCCGCCTCCAAGCAGCCGTACTGGCCCAGGAGTTGGGTCTCTAGCGGCGCGATGGAGCGGGGCTCCGGCGCGGGCCGGGTGAAGGTCTGGACCTCTTGACGCTTGGTCCAGACCTTTCTACGCTCGCGGCAACTGTGGTGAGCGTGCCATGACAAGCGTGCTCACGGGCGGCGCAGGTCCCACCCCCATGTCGCAGCCGGCCCCACGGCGGCGACGGACCTACGGAGGAGCACCCTTGAGCACAGCACCCCCACCCCGCATCCGTCTCGTCAGAAGGCTCGCCGCGATCGTGGCCGCCTTCGCCCTGCCCGTCGCCGGGCTCGTGGCCCTGGCCGGGCCCGCCCAGGCCGCCGCCTCCGCGACGGCCACGTACACGAAGGTCTCCGACTGGGGGACCGGCTTCGAGGGCAAGTGGACGGTGAAGAACACCGGCACCACCACCCTCACCAGCTGGACCGTGGAGTGGGACTACCCCTCCGGCACCACGGTCACCTCGGCCTGGGACGCCACCGTCACCAGCTCCGGCACCCACTGGACCGGCAAGAACGTCGGCTGGAACGGCACCCTCGCCCCCGGCGCCACGGTCAGCTTCGGCTTCAACGGCGCCGGCCCCGGCGCCCCGGGCGGCTGCAAGGTCAACGGCGGCTCCTGCGACGGCGGCACCAACCCCACCGACAGCCCGCCGTCCGCCCCCGGCACCCCCACCGCGAGCGGCGTCACCGACACCTCGCTGACCATCGGCTGGGCCGCGGCCACCGACGACAAGGGCATCAAGAACTACGACGTCTACCGCGGCGGCACGAAGGCCGCGACCGTCACCGGCACCAGCTGGACCGATTCCGGCCTGACCAAGGGCACGACGTACACGTACAGCGTGATCGCCCGCGACACCGCCGACCAGAGCGGCCCCGCCTCCGGCTCCGTCTCGGTCACCACCACCGGCGGCGGCACCACTCCCCCGGACCCCGGCGGGAAGGTCAAGCTCGGCTACTTCACCGACTGGGGCGTCTACCAGCGCAACTACCACGTGAAGAACCTGGTCACCTCGGGCTCCGCCGCGAAGATCACCCACATCAACTACGCCTTCGGCAACGTCCAGGGCGGCAAGTGCACCATCGGTGACGCGTACGCCGACTACGACAAGGCCTACACCGCCGACCAGAGCGTCGACGGCGTCGCCGACACCTGGGACCAGCCGCTGCGCGGCAACTTCAACCAGCTGCGCAAGCTCAAGGCCAAGTATCCGGGCATCAAGGTGCTGTGGTCCTTCGGCGGCTGGACCTGGTCCGGCGGCTTCGGCCAGGCCGCCGCCAACCCGGCCGCCTTCGCCGACTCCTGCTACAGCCTGGTCGAGGACCCGCGCTGGGCGGACGTCTTCGACGGCATCGACATCGACTGGGAGTACCCGAACGCCTGCGGGCTGTCCTGCGACACCAGCGGCGCCGCCTCCCTGAAGAACGTCCTGTCCGCGCTGCGCACCAGGTTCGGCGGCAGCAACCTGGTGACCGCCGCGATCTCCGCGGACGGCTCCAACGGCGGCAAGCTCGACCTCGCCGACTACGCGGGCGCCTCGCAGTACGTCGACTTCTACAACGTCATGACGTACGACTTCTTCGGCGCCTGGGACGCCAAGGGCCCGACCGCCCCGCACTCCCCGCTCACCTCGTACGCCGGCATCCCGATCGCCGGCTTCAACTCCGAGGCCGCGATCACCAAGCTCAAGGGCAAGGGCATCCCCGGCTCCAAGCTCAACCTCGGCATCGGCTTCTACGGCCGCGGCTGGACCGGCGTCACCCAGGACGCCCCCGGCGGCGCCGCCACCGGGCCGGCCCCGGGCACGTACGAGCAGGGCATCGAGGACTACAAGGTGCTCAAGGGCAGCTGCCCCGCCACCGGCACCGTCGCCGGCACGGCCTACGCCAGGTGCGGCGGCAACTGGTGGAGCTACGACACCCCGGCCACCATCGCCGGGAAGATGAGCTGGACCAAGCAGCAGGGCCTCAGGGGCGCCTTCTTCTGGGAGTTCAGCGGCGACACCGCAAACGGCGAGCTCGCGGGCGCGATCCACACCGGTCTCCAGTAGCCCCCGCCTGCCGGCCCGGTGAACGACGAGGCCGGGGAGACCGGGTCCGCCCCCGGCCTCCCCGGCCTCTCCTTCTGCACGCGCCGCTCGCACGGCTCGGCCATCAGGCCACGTTCACCCTCTGCCCCGGAGGCGCGGCCTCCAGCCAGGCCAGGAAACCGGTCAGCGCGTCCTCGCTCATCGCCAGCTCCAGCCGGGTCCCGCGGTGGAGACAGCAGAGCACGACGGCGTCGGACAGCAGGGCCAGCTCCTCCTCGCCCTCGGGGGCGCGGCGGGCCACCACCTCGATGGAGGAGCGCTCCAGCAGCCGGCGCGGCCTCGGGGAGTACGAGAAGACACGGAACCACTCGATCCGGTCACCGCTGTAGCGGGCGACCCCGTACACCCAGCCCTTGCCGGAGATGTCCGGTTCCTCGGACACCCCCCACCGCAGACTGCAGTCGAAGGTGCCGCCGGACCGCTGGATGAGTCTGCGGCGCAGCCCGAACACAAACAGCCCGATCACCACCAGGGCTACGACCAGGCCGCTCACAAGCAGAGCGAGGAGCATCTTCACCGACCTCCTCGCTCATCGAATACCCAAAACGAAAAACGACCTGCATCGCCTCAGCCGCGACCCGGTCTGGAAAATTCCAGACCGGGCCCCGGCGGAGGTCTCAAACAGGTTAGGTACGGGG
>NZ_JBHYVA010000064.1:0-12521 GCF_042750055.1 Streptomyces sp. NPDC059456 | reverse complement strand
TTTAACTATATCTTTTGCGGGGGCTGGTTCTGTTGTTTATAAGAGACGGGACCGGGGGTGTGGTATAAAACGTGTTCGGTACGGGGCTCAGTGCCCCGTGACCGCGCGCAGCCGGACATCGGCGCGACGCTCGGCGGCCGCATCGGCCTCCGACTTCGCGCGCTCCAGTGCCCGCTCCGCCCGCTGGACGTCAATCTCGTCGGCGAGCTCGGCGATCTCGGCCAGCAGGGACAGCTTGTTGTCCGCGAACGAGATGAATCCGCCGTGCACCGCGGCGACGACAGTGTTGCCCTCGCTGGTACGGATGGTCACCGGGCCCGATTCCAGCACACCGAGAAGCGGCTGGTGACCGGGCATGACGCCGATGTCGCCGGACGTGGTGCGGGCGACGACCAGGGTGGCCTCGCCGGACCAGACATTGCGGTCCGCCGCGACCAGCTCGACGTGCAGCTCAGCAGCCAAGGTGGCTCCTCGGGTCACCACCCGGCGGGTCAGCCGGGTGTTGGGTCAAATTCTAATGGGCGTGGGGAGAGGGACGGGACACACCCGCCCCTCTCCGTCTGCAGACACTGCCGGCGTGCGCCGGCGCCTGCGAACCGGATGCGCTCCGTACGGAGCGCGCCGGATCAGGAGACGCCCAGCTCCTTGGCGTTGGCCTTCAGGTCCTCGATGCCACCGCACAGGAAGAACGCCTGCTCGGGGAAGTGGTCGTAGTCACCGTCGCAGATCGCGTTGAACGCGGTGATCGACTCGTCGAGCGGAACGTCCGAACCGTCCACGCCGGTGAACTGCTTGGCGACGTGGGTGTTCTGCGACAGGAAGCGCTCGACGCGACGGGCACGGTGGACAACGAGCTTGTCCTCCTCGCCCAGCTCGTCGATACCGAGGATCGCGATGATGTCCTGGAGGTCCTTGTACTTCTGCAGGATCCCCTTGACGCGCATCGCCGTGGCGTAGTGGTCCGCCGCGATGTACCGCGGGTCGAGGATGCGGGACGTCGAGTCCAGCGGGTCCACGGCCGGGTAGATGCCCTTCTCGGAGATCGGACGGGAGAGAACCGTCGTCGCGTCGAGGTGGGCGAAGGTGGTGGCCGGCGCCGGGTCGGTCAGGTCGTCCGCGGGGACGTAGATCGCCTGCATCGAGGTGATCGAGTGACCGCGGGTCGAGGTGATGCGCTCCTGCAGCAGACCCATCTCGTCAGCCAGGTTCGGCTGGTAACCCACGGCGGACGGCATGCGGCCCAGAAGGGTCGACACCTCCGAACCGGCCTGGGTGTAACGGAAGATGTTGTCGATGAAGAAGAGCACGTCCTGCTTCTGCACATCGCGGAAGTACTCCGCCATGGTCAGACCGGCCAGGGCGACGCGAAGACGGGTGCCCGGGGGCTCGTCCATCTGGCCGAAGACGAGCGCCGTCTTGTCGATGACGCCGGAGTCGGCCATTTCCTCGATGAGGTCGTTGCCCTCACGGGTACGCTCACCGACGCCCGCGAACACCGACACACCGTCGTGGTTGTTGGCGACGCGGTAGATCATTTCCTGGATCAGAACGGTCTTGCCGACACCGGCACCACCGAACAGACCGATCTTTCCACCCTTGACGTACGGGGTGAGAAGGTCGATGACCTTGACGCCGGTCTCGAACATCTCGGTCTTCGACTCGAGCTCGTCGAAGCGGGGCGCCTTGCGGTGGATCGGCCAGCGCTCGGTGACGTTGGCGTTCTCCTCCGGGTAGTTCAGCACCTCACCGAGGGTGTTGAAGACCTTGCCCTTGGTGAAGTCACCGACGGGGACGGTGATGCCCTCGCCCGTGTCGGTCACCGGGGCCTGGCGGACCAGGCCGTCGGTCGGCTGCATCGAGATGGTACGGACGAGGCCGTCACCCAGGTGCTGCGCGACCTCGAGGGTCAGGGTCTTCAGCGCGCCGTCCTCGGCCGGGTCGGCGACCTGGACCGTCAGTGCGTTGTAGATGTCGGGCATCGCGTCGACGGGGAACTCCACGTCGACGACCGGGCCGATGACCCGGGCGACGCGGCCCGAGGCGGCGGCCGTCTCAACAGAGGTCGTCATTACTTGTCACTCCCCGCGGTCGCGTCGGCCATGGCGCTGGCGCCACCGACGATCTCGCTGATTTCCTGGGTGATTTCGGCCTGGCGGGCCGCGTTGGCAAGCCGGGAGAGGCTCTTGATGAGGTCTCCGGCGTTATCGGTCGCCGCCTTCATCGCGCGGCGGCGGGCGGCGTGCTCGGAAGCGGCCGACTGCAGCAGTGCGTTGTAGATACGGCTTTCGACGTAGCGCGGCAGAAGGGCGTCGAGGACGTCCTCCGCCGACGGCTCGAAGTCGAACAGCGGAAGGATCTCGCCCTTCGTACCGCTCTCCTCCACAGCCTCGTCGAGGCTGAGCGGCAGCATCCGGCCGTCGACCGGGTTCTGCGTCATCATCGACACGAATTCCGTGTAGACGATGTGCAGCTCGTCGACGCCACCCTCGGCCGTCTCCGTCTGGATGGCTTCGATCAGCGGCCCGGCGACGCGCTTGGCGTCGGCGTAGGCCGGGCTGTCGGTGAAGCCGGTCCACGAATCCGCGACCTTGCGCTCGCGGAAGCCGTAGTAGGCCAGACCCTTACGGCCGACGATGTAGGTGTCGACCTCCTTGCCCTCGCCGCGCAGCCGCTCGGTGAGCCGCTCCGCCTGCTTGATGGCGTTGGAGGAGTAGCCGCCGGCCAGACCGCGGTCGCTCGTGATGAGCACGATCGCGGCACGGCTCGGCTGCTCGACCTCGGTCGTCAGGGCGTGCTTGGTGTTCGAACCGGTCGCCACCGCGGTCACCGCACGGGTGAGCTCGGTCGCGTACGGCATCGACGCCGCCACCTTGCGCTGCGCCTTGACGATGCGCGAGGCGGCGATCATCTCCATCGCCTTGGTGATCTTCTTGGTCGCCGTGATGGCACGGATGCGACGCTTGTAGACCCGGAGCTGCGCTCCCATGAGTCAGGTCCCTTCCGTCGTCACTTGGAGACGTTGACGGCCGGTGCGTCCTCGCCCAGGAGCTTGCCGTCCGAGGTCTCGAACTGGCGCTTGAAGCCGGCGATGGCGTCCGCGATGGAGGACAGGGTGTCGTCCGACATCTTGCCGCCGTCCGCGATGGAGGTCAGGAGGTCCTTGCGCTCACGGCGCAGGTGCTCCAGCAGCTCCGACTCGAAGCGACGGATGTCGTTGACCGGGACGTCGTCCATCTTGCCGGTGGTGCCGGCCCAGACGGAGACGACCTGCTCCTCGACGGGCATCGGCTGGTACTGGCCCTGCTTCAGCAGCTCGACCAGGCGCTTGCCGCGCTCCAGCGAAGCCTTCGACGCGGCGTCCAGGTCGGAACCGAAGGCGGCGAACGCCTCCAGCTCACGGTACTGGGCGAGGTCCAGGCGCAGACGGCCGGAAACCTGCTTCATGGCCTTGTGCTGGGCCGAGCCACCGACGCGGGAGACCGAGATACCGACGTTCAGCGCCGGGCGCTGGCCCGCGTTGAACAGGTCGGACTCCAGGAAGCACTGGCCGTCGGTGATGGAGATGACGTTGGTCGGGATGAACGCCGACACGTCGTTCGCCTTGGTCTCGACGATCGGCAGACCGGTCATCGAACCGGCGCCCATGTCGTCGGAGAGCTTCGCGCAGCGCTCCAGCAGACGGGAGTGCAGGTAGAAGACGTCACCCGGGTAGGCCTCACGGCCCGGCGGGCGGCGCAGCAGCAGCGACACGGCGCGGTAGGCGTCGGCCTGCTTCGACAGGTCGTCGAAGATGATCAGGACGTGCTTGCCGGCGTACATCCAGTGCTGGCCGATGGCGGAACCGGTGTACGGCGCCAGGTACTTGAAGCCGGCCGGGTCGGACGCCGGGGCGGCGACGATCGTCGTGTACTCGAGCGCACCGGCGTCTTCCAGGGCGCCGCGAACGGACGCGATGGTCGAGCCCTTCTGGCCGATGGCGACGTAGATGCAGCGGACCTGCTTGTTCACGTCGCCGGAGCGCCAGTTGTCGCGCTGGTTGATGATCGTGTCGACGGCCAGAGCGGTCTTGCCGGTCTGACGGTCGCCGATGATCAGCTGACGCTGGCCACGGCCGACGGGCACCATGGCGTCGATGGCCTTGTAGCCGGTCTGCATCGGCTCGTGCACCGACTTGCGGACCATGACGCCCGGAGCCTGAAGCTCCAGGGCGCGACGGCCTTCGGTCGCGATCTCGCCGAGACCGTCGATCGGGTTGCCGAGCGGGTCGACGACACGGCCGAGGTAGCCCTCGCCGACGCCGACGGAGAGCACCTCACCGGTGCGCTGCACCGGCTGGCCCTCCTCGATACCGCTGAACTCGCCGAGGACGACCGCACCGATCTCGCGCTCCTCGAGGTTGAGGGCGAGACCGAGGGTGCCGTCCTCGAACTTCAGCAGCTCGTTCGCCATGGCGGAGGGCAGGCCCTCCACCTTCGCGATGCCGTCGCCGGCAACGCTGACCGTTCCGACCTCCTCGCGCGAGGCCGCGTCCGGCTGGTACGACTGGACAAAGTTCTCCAGTGCGTCCCGGATCTCCTCCGGCCGGATCGTGAGCTCCGCCATCTGGGTTCCCTGCTCTCCTTGTTGGGCCTGAAGCTTCTTAGGGGTCTGGGGGCGACCCCCAGGAATCTTCTGCAAGTTCTGCACGGCCCAACCGGGCCGCTAGGAATGCTTTTGTTCTATTGCTGGCTGAGGTCAGCCGGCCATGCGGCGGGTCGCCTCTGCGAGGCGGTCCGCGATGGTGCCGTCGATGACCTCGTCGCCGACCCGCACCGTGATCCCGCCGAGGACCGCGGGGTCCACGTCGAGGTTCAGGTGCATCTGGCGGCCGTACAGCTTGGCCAGCACCGCGCCGAGACGCTGCTTCTGCACGTCGCTGAGCGGAACCGCGGTGGTCACGGTGGCGACCATGCGGTCACGGCGCTCGGCGGCGAGCTTGGAAAGGGACTCCAGTCCCGCTTCCAGGCTACGTCCACGCGGGTGCGTGACGAGACGTGCGACCAGACGCTCGGTGACGGCGTTCGCCTTGCCGCCGAGCAGGCTGCGCAGCAGCTCGCTCTTGGCGGAGGCGGTGGCGCCACGGTCGGTCAGCGCGGCACGCAGCTCGGTGTTCGAGGCGACGATCCGGCCGAAGCGGAAGATCTCGTCCTCGACGTTGTCGAGCGCGCCACCCTGCTGGGCCGCCGTGAGGTCGGCGGTGGCCGCCAGCTCCTCCAGCGAGTCCACCAGGTCGCGGGACTGCGACCAGCGCGACCGCGCCATGCCGGACAGCAGGTCGAGGGTTTCCCCGCCCACCTGACCGGACAGCAGCCGGCCGACCAGCTCGGCCTTGGCCTCGCCGGACTGCGCCGGGTCCGTGATGACCCGACGCAGCGAGACCTCACGGTCGAGCAGCGCGGTGACGGCTGCCAGCTCACCGGCGAGCTTCGACGCGTCGACGGACGTGTTGTCCATCAGCACGTCGAGACGCTCGCGCGCGGAGGCCAGCGCCTCGCGGCTCGCTCCGTTCATCGGGCCGCCTCGGCCTTCTCCTCGAGCTCGCTGAGGAAGCGGTCGATCGTGCGGCTCTGCCGGGCGGCGTCCTCGAGGGACTCGCCGACGAGCTTGCCGGCCAGGTCGGTGGCGAGCTTGCCCACGTCCTGGCGCAGCGCCTGAGAGGCGGCCTTGCGGTCGGCCTCGATCTGGGCGTGGCCGGCAGCGATGATCTCCTCACGCTGCCGCTGGCCCTCTGCGCGCAGTTCTTCCTTGAGCGCAGTGCCCTGCTCCAGCGCTTCCTGGCGCAGGCGCGCGGCCTCGTGCCGGGCTTCGGCGAGCTGGGCCTTGTACTGCTCCAGCACGCTCTGGGCCTCGGTCTGAGCGGCCTCAGCCTTCTCGATACCGCCCTCGATCTGCTCGCGGCGCTCGTCCAGAACCTTGTTGATGTTCGGAAGGAGCTTCTTCGCGAGGAAACCGAAGACGATGACGAAGGCGATCAGACCGATGACGAGCTCGGGGATCGGCGGGAAGAGCGGGTTTTCCGTCTCGGCCGCCAGAACCATGAGGTTCACATCAGTGCCTTTCGTCTAATCGGACTAGTGGTCGCGGTTCGTCAGCTGTAGACGAACGGCATGACCAGACCGATGAGGGCGAGCGCCTCACAGAAGGCGAAGCCGAGGATCTGGTTGGCGCGGATCAGACCGGCAGCCTCGGGCTGACGGGCGAGAGCCTGCGTGCCGTTACCGAAGATGATGCCGACGCCGACACCCGGGCCGATGGCCGCGAGACCGTAACCAACGGAGCTGAGGGAGCCGGTGACGCCATCGGCGGCAGCGAGGATCTGGGACATGCCAGTTCTTCCTTCTCTTTCACGGACCGGTGGGGGTTGGCCACCGGACGACAGGGGGTTTGGGGGAGGGCGGGACTCAGTGGTGCTCGGCGAGCGCGCCCTGGATGAAGCTGCAGGCCAGGAGGACGAAGACGTAGGCCTGGACAGCCTGGATGAAGAGCTCGAAGGCCGTCATGACGATGACCATGACGAACGAGACGCCCGCGTAGGCGATCCCGATCCCGTTCAGCAGGTACCAGCTGGCGATGGTGAACAGCAGCAGCAGGGTGTGACCGGCGAACATGTTCGCGAACAGTCGGACCGCGTGGGTGAACGGGCGCACCAGGACGTTCGAGAAGAACTCGATGATCATGACGAGGGGCAGAACGGCGCCGAGCGACTTGTCGTAGCCGGTCAGGTTCTTGAAGCCGCCGACGAAGCCGTGACGCTTGAACGTCACCGACATCCAGATGATGTAGACGATCGCCGCGAGGGCCGCCGGGTACGCGATGATCGCGGTCACCGGGAACTGGGCCACGGGGACGATCGACCAGACGTTCAGGACCCAGACGAAGAAGAACAGCGACACCATGAAGGGGACGTACTTCTCGCCCTCCTTCTTGCCCAGCGTCTCGTAGACGATGCCGCGGCGCACGAAGTCGTAGCCGGCCTCGGCGACCATCTGGAGCTTGCCCGGGACGACCTTCGGCTTGCGGAAGGCGGCCCAGAAGAAGCCGACGATGATCAGCGAGCCCAGGAGGGCCAGCAGCATCGGCTTGTTGAAGTACACACTGGTCAGGCCGGGTTCGCCCCACAGCGGCTCGAAGAGGAACGAGTGCAGGCCCGGACCGGGGAAGCCACATCCGTCGAAGATGTGACAGTCGGTCTCGAAAGCGAGCACCTGCGTCAGGTCAGCACTCACCGCGGGCTCCTTCAGCGTGGCGCATAGGTACGGCAACCTCGTTGTGTCGGCGCGGCGCACAGCCGCTGTTCGGCACTGGACTGGTGTTACGGGTGTGGGGGCGGCGATCAGGCATCGAGCCTCGCGATGGAACAGGCGTCAGCTCAGATGCCCGCGCCCGCATTGCCGCAGTTGGAACCGGACGATAGCAGCATCTCGAACGCTCGCTTATCCCGGCCCTACCCCTCACGACTTCGGCCCCGAATTTTCGGGCTTGTCGCCCTTCGTCGAGTCCGGTTCGACATACAGGATCTTGGCCTTCATGTGAGCACGCGTCTGAGCACCGATCCACACGAGGGTGGTGGCGACGAGCGTGATCGCGAATGCCCGGGGGTTGAACAGCGTCGTGTTCTTGAACACGGCGAGAAAGACGAAGAGCAGCAGGATCTGGGCCGTGTAGAGCATCAGCCCCATGGCCTGGAACAAGTGCGGCAGTGATTTCGCAGTGCGTTGCAGAACGACGAATCCGATGCCCATGAACAGCATCACCAGCAGCGTGGCAATGACGGCCCCGAGAGCCCCCTTGCCGCCCGCGACCACGGCGCTGATGACGGCGGCGAGAGCGCCGGCGGCAGCTGTGGGTACAGCGGCGTGCAGAAGGGATCGGACGTCATCTGACCGCATGGCGGGTTGCTCCGCGTGGTGGTGGGGGCACGGACTCGTACGGGACTCGTACGGGACGAGCGTAGACCCGGTCCGAGATCGAGCCTCGGGCCAATGGACCGTCGCACTACGGTCCTTCGGCTCTGTCGCCGGGTTTAGTGAACGGTATCACAAACTATTTGATGAGAGCTTTACCTGGTGGGTGTGCCGACTGTCACACATGAGAGTGAACCCGCCCGTGTGTGCGCGACAACCCGTCGTTGTGTGTGCTAAAGGCACTCCATGTCCGACATGTACCGCGGCCGTCAGCGCGTCGACTCTGCCTTACGCCGGTCGGGGAAGCGCGAACGGGGGCCTACGGCGGTCGCTCCGTTGACGCCCGAGACACCGACCTTGATCGGCCCGGCGGGCTCCGGCTCGCGGCCCGAGGCGTCCAGGGCGGCCGCCTCCGCGGCGCGCTCGGCGTGCCGGTAGCGCGGCGGGACCAGACCCTCGGCCCAGCGCGGGGCGCGCGGGGTGAAGCGCGGCAGGAGCAGCAGGACCAGGCCCACCGCGCTCAGCGCGACGATGGCGAGCACGATCCACATCGAGGCGGAGTGCACCGAATAGGCCACCGCTCCGAAGGCGATCAGGCCCGACCAGAAGTACATGATCAGCACCGCGCGGCTGTGCGAATGCCCGAGTTCCAGCAGCCGGTGGTGCAGGTGCCCGCGGTCCGCCGCGAAAGGCGACTGGCCCTTCCAGGTACGCCGCACGATGGCCAGGATCAGGTCCGCCATCGGGATCGCGATGATCGTCAGCGGGAGCAGAAGCGGAATGAAGACCGGGAGCATCGCGTGCGTCGCATTGCGCTCACCGCCGGCGAACAGCGCCATGGTGTCCGGGTCCACCTGCCCGGTGATCGAAATCGCGGAGGCGGCGAGCACCAGGCCGATGAGCATCGATCCGGAATCGCCCATGAAGATCCGCGCCGGATGCATGTTGTGCGGCAGGAAGCCGAGGCACATGCCCATCAGGATCGCGGCGAACAGGGTCGCCGGCGCCGCGGCCTCGATGCCGTAGCCGAACCAGATCCGGTACGAGTAGAGGAAGAACGCCGTGGCGGCGATGCAGACCATGCCGGCCGCCAGACCGTCGAGCCCGTCCACGAAGTTCACCGCGTTGATGGTGATCACGACGAGGGCCACGGTGAGCAGGTTGCCCTGCCACTGGGTCAGCGCGACCGTCCCGATGCCCGGGACGGGGATCCACAGCATGGTCAGGCCCTGCATGACCATCACGCCGGCGGCGATCATCTGCGCACCGAGCTTGATCAGGGCGTCGATCTCGAACTTGTCGTCGAGCACGCCGATCAGCCAGATCAGGGCGGCTCCGGAGAGCAGCGCCCGCGGTTCGTTCGACAGCTCGAAGACGCCGTTGAGGTTGCGCAGGTGGTCGGCGACCAGCAGTCCCGCGCACAGTCCGCCGAACATGGCGATGCCGCCGAGCCGCGGGGTGGGCTCGCGGTGCACGTCGCGGGCGCGGATCTCCGGCATCGCACCGGCCGCGATCGCGAACTTCCGCACGGGCCCGGTGAGCAGATAGGTCACCGCGACCGTGACGCAAAGCGTCAGCAGATATTCACGCACGGGCTGCCCCAGATGTATCGCCGGCCATCTCAGCCCCACACATTAGCTGCGATGTACCCCTCACCGAGGACGCGAGGGTGCGCTACCCCGGTTGCGGTACACCCTGTTTGTCCTGATTACTCACCGTACGGGGGAAATCCCCGCGTCAGCTCGGCCACTTCTGCGCGGATACCCGTCCCCGCCCCGCGCAGTACCGCGGTGAACAGCTCGGCGATCCGTGCCATCTCCGGCTCCCGCATGCCCTGGGTCGTGACGGCGGCCGTACCGAGCCGGATCCCCCGCTGGTCCCCGTACGGGAGCGCGCAGGTGTCCAGCACGATCCCGGCGGCGGCCAGGCGGCCGCGGGCGGCCGGGCCGTCGATGCCGAGCGGCGCCGGGTCAGCAGTGATCAGATGGGTGTCGGTGCCGCCCGTCGTGACCGCGAAACCGTGGGCCTCCAGCTCACCGGCCAGCGCCCGCGCATTGGCCACCACCCGGTGGGCGTACGTGGTGAACGCCGGCGCCGCGGCCTCGCCGAAGGCCACCGCCTTGGCGGCGATGGTGTGCATCTGCGCGCCGCCCTGCGTGAAGGGGAACACCGCCCGGTCGATCCGCTCGGCGAACTCGGCACCGCACAGCACCATCCCGCCGCGCGGGCCGCGCAGCACCTTGTGGGTGGTCGCGCAGACGATGTCGGCGTACGGGACGGGGCTGGGCGCCGCCCCGCCCGCGACGAGCCCGATGGGATGCGCGGCGTCCGCGATGAGGTACGCCCCGACCTCGTCGGCGATCTCCCGGAACACCGAGTACTCGGGGTGCCGCGGGTACGAGATCGACCCGCAGACGATCGCCTTGGGCCGGTGCATCCGCGCCAGCTCCTGCACCTGCCGGTAGTCGATCAGGCCGCTCTCGGCGTCGACCCCGTACCCGACGAAGTCGAACCACCGGCCGGAGAAGTTGGCGGGCGAGCCGTGCGTGAGGTGCCCCCCGTACGAGAGCCCCATCGCCAGCACGGTGTCCCCGGGCCGCAGCAGCGCCGCGTACGCGGCCAGTACCGCGGCGGAACCGGAATGCGGCTGCACGTTGGCGTGCTCGACGCCGAAGAGCGCCCGGGCCCGCTCGGCGGCCAGTCCCTCGGCGAGGTCGGCGTACTCGCAGCCGCCGTGGTAGCGCGCACCGGGATAGCCCTCGGCGTACTTGTTGGCCAGCGCCGAGCCGAGCGCCGCGAGCACGGCGGGCGAGGTGAAGTTCTCGGCGGCGATCAGCTGCAGTGTCGTGGCCTGGCGCTGCGCCTCGCCCGCGAGCACGTCGGCCATCTGCGGATCCTGCTGCCGCAGCAGGTCCGGCGGCGGGGTGATGACGCTCATGGCGCGACTCCAGTGGGCTGTCCCGGTACTCGCCACTGTAGGCCCGCCCCCCGGTTCCCGCCCGCCGGTCGCTCCGAGCGGGGTGCGGGTCGCGTCATCGGGAAGCGGTGACGCCCGTCAGGGCCGTGACGACCGGGTCCAGCGCCTGGCCGGCCCCTCCCGATGGCGCCCCTCGCACCGATCGGCCCCAGGGGGCCTCCCCGGCTTCGCTGCGCCGCGCCGGCCTCCGGCCGGCCACCGTCAGCGGGAAGCGGTGACGCCCGTCAGCGCCGTGACGACCGGGTCCAGCGCCTGGTTGATCTCGTCGCCGATGGAGCGGAAGAAGGTGATCGGCGCCCCGTACGGGTCGTAGACCTCGTCCGCGTCGGGCGAGGGGGCCAGCAGCCAGCCGCGCAGTGCGGCCGCGGCCCGTACCAGGGCCCGCGCCCGCTCGGCCACCCCGCCGTCCAGGGGCGGCAAAGTGGCCGGATCTATGGCCCGAACCAGTCGGGTGAACTCCTTCAGCGTGAAGGTCCGCAGGCCCGCCGAGTGCCCCATCGAGATGACCTGGGCCCGGTGGTCGCGGGTGGCCGTCAGGACCAGGTCCGCCCGTATGACGTGCTCGTCGAGCAGCTCCCGCCCGGTGAACCCGGAGGCGTCCGCGCCGAAGTCGGCGAGCACGGCGGCCGCGTTCGCCTCCATCGGCGCACCCTCGTGGCCCCAGGTCCCCGCGCTCTCCACGATCAGGTCGCCAGCCGGAAGGCCGCCCAGCCGGTGCGCCAGCGCATGCCGGGTCAGCCGCTCGGTGATCGGCGAGCGGCAGACGTTGCCGGTGCTGACGTGGAGGATGCGGAAGGTGTCCCCTCCGGCGGCCGCCGGGGAGTGCCCGCTTGCTATGCCACGCCCCTGAGGGCTCACGGAGCCACCTCAAGGTCGGGTACGACCTCCCGCAGCTGCTCCGCGGTCAGCGCCCCCTCGCGCAGCAGGACGGGCACCTTCCCGGTGACGTCGACGATCGACGACGGCAGCGTGTTCGGGGTCGGGCCGCCGTCCAGGTACACGGACACCGAGTCGCCGAGCATCGCGCGGGCCGCGTCGCAGTCCTCCGGCGCCGGGTGCCCGGTCAGGTTGGCCGAGGACACGGCCATCGGCCCGACCTCGGTGAGCAGCTCGATCGCGACGGGGTGCAGGGGCATGCGGACGGCGACGGTCCCGCGGGTCTCCCCCAGGTCCCACGCCAGCGAGGGCTGGTGCTTGGCGACGAGGGTCAGGCCGCCCGGCCAGAAGGCGTCGACGAGTTCCCAGGCCTGCTCGGAGAAGTCCGTGACGAGCCCGTGGAGGGTGTTCGGGGAGCCGATGAGCACCGGGGTCGGCATGTTGCGGCCGCGCCCCTTGGCGGCGAGCAGGTCGCCGACGGCCTCCGCGCTGAAGGCGTCCGCGCCGATCCCGTAGAGGGTGTCGGTGGGCAGCACGACGAGCTCGCCGCGGCGCACGGCGGATGCGGCTTCACGCAGGCCCGTCTTGCGGTCCGTCGCGTCGTTGCAGTCGTATCGCCGGGCCATCAGCGTGACTCCTCGTGCAGCAGGGGGGTGGAGGGGTGGGTCGCGGGCGTGTCGGCTGGGCCTTGCGGGGGGTGGGGTTTGGGGGGGGGTTGTTGTGGT
>NZ_JBHYVA010000063.1:0-20700 GCF_042750055.1 Streptomyces sp. NPDC059456 | reverse complement strand
GCTCGCGGGGGGGCGCCGCGCCGGGGGTGGGGGCCCCCCCCGGCGGGGTGGTGGTTGTGACCGTGGTGGTGGGGGTGGGGGCCGCGGGCCTCGCCGAGGCCCACCCCGAGCTCGGCGAACTGCTGAACAAGATCGCCGAGGGGATCGCGGTGGAGGGCATGGAATCCCTCGCGCCGGTCCTCGTCGACGACATGGAACTGCTGATCGACGTCCTGCCGGCCGGGTCCATGGCCGTGGTCTGCGACCCGGAGCGGGTGCGCACCCGGGCCGCCGACCTGGTGGCGACCTCGCAGGAGTTCCTGATGGCGTCCTGGGCGGCGACCGCCGGCGGCGGGCAGGCCCCCATCGACGTCGGCGCGGCCTCGCTGCGCGGCATCGCGGACGTCCGGGAGCACGCCCGCGAGCTGGGCATGATGTGGTGGTCGGTGTCCCCGTTCGCGGCGGACGACGCCGACCTGGCCGCGGACACCCTCAAGCTCGGCATGCACGCCCCCGAGGCCTACCGCGGCGACACCGCCCGGGCGCTGGCCGACACGAAGGGCTGGCTCGCCGACGGCTGGCACACCGTCTACCTCACCGAGGGCCACGGCCCGGCCGCCCGCACCGTCGAGGTGCTCGGCGGCGAGGGCATCGCGGCCCGCCTGGAGGCGGACCTCGTGACCCTGGAGCCGTCCCTCGTCCACGTGACGTGCGGCTCCCTCGACAACGGGTTCGTCGACCCGGCGCTGAAGCTGGCCGTCCTCACCGAGACCGACCTGACCGGGCAGCGCACCGCCACCAAGGACCTGGGCCGGATGCCGACGCGGCGCCGCAAGTCCGTCGACCCCCTCACCCTGGAGGTCGGCGACTACATCGTGCACGAGCAGCACGGCGTCGGCCGCTACATCGAGATGGTGCAGCGCACCGTCCAGGGCGCCACCCGCGAGTACCTCCTCGTCGAGTACGCCCCCGCCAAGCGCGGCCAGCCCGGGGACCGCCTCTACATCCCCACCGACCAGCTGGAGCAGGTCACCAAGTACGTCGGCGGCGAGGCCCCGACCCTGCACCGGCTCGGCGGCGCCGACTGGACCAAGACCAAGGCGCGCGCGAAGAAGGCCGTCAAGGAGATCGCCGCCGACCTGATCAAGCTGTACAGCGCGCGCATGGCGGCCCCCGGCCACACCTTCGGCCCGGACACCCCCTGGCAGCGCGAACTGGAGGACGCCTTCCCGTACGCGGAGACGCCCGACCAGCTCACCACGATCGCCGAGGTCAAGGACGACATGGAGAAGTCGGTCCCGATGGACCGGCTGATCTGCGGCGACGTCGGCTACGGAAAGACGGAGATCGCGGTCCGTGCGGCGTTCAAGGCGGTCCAGGACGGCAAGCAGGTCGCCGTCCTCGTCCCCACCACGCTGCTGGTGCAGCAGCACTTCGGGACCTTCTCCGAGCGCTACAGCCAGTTCCCCGTCAACGTGAAGGCGCTGTCCCGCTTCCAGTCCGACACCGAGTCCAAGGCCACGCTGGAGGGCCTCAAGGAGGGCTCGGTGGACGTGGTCATCGGTACGCACCGGCTGTTCTCGCAGGAGACGAAGTTCAAGGACCTGGGCCTGGTCATCGTCGACGAGGAGCAGCGGTTCGGCGTCGAGCACAAGGAGCAGCTGAAGAAGCTGCGCGCCAACGTCGACGTGCTGACCATGTCCGCGACGCCGATCCCGCGCACCCTGGAGATGGCGGTGACGGGCATCCGCGAGATGTCGACGATCACCACCCCGCCCGAGGAGCGCCACCCGGTCCTCACCTTCGTCGGCCCCTACGAGGAGAAGCAGATCGGCGCGGCGATCCGGCGCGAACTGCTGCGCGAGGGCCAGTGCTTCTACATCCACAACCGGGTCGAGTCCATCGACCGGGCCGCCGCCAAGCTCCGCGAGATCGTGCCCGAGGCGCGGATCGCGACCGCGCACGGCCAGATGTCCGAACAGGCCCTGGAACAGGTCGTCGTGGACTTCTGGGAGAAGAAGTTCGACGTGCTCGTCTCGACGACGATCGTCGAGTCCGGCATCGACATCTCCAACGCCAACACCCTCATCGTGGAGCGCGGCGACAACTTCGGCCTCTCCCAGCTGCACCAGCTGCGCGGCCGGGTCGGGCGCGGCCGCGAACGCGGGTACGCGTACTTCCTGTACCCGCCGGAGAAGCCGCTGACCGAGACCGCGCACGAGCGGCTCGCGACGATCGCCCAGCACACCGAGATGGGCGCGGGCATGTACGTGGCGATGAAGGACCTGGAGATCCGCGGCGCGGGCAACCTGCTCGGCGGCGAGCAGTCCGGCCACATCGCGGGCGTCGGCTTCGACCTGTACATCCGCATGGTCGGCGAGGCCGTCGCCGACTACCGGGCGGCCGTCGAGGGCGGGGTGGAGGAGGAGCCGCCGCTGGAGGTCAAGATCGAGCTGCCGGTGGACGCGCACGTCCCGCACGACTACGCGCCGGGCGAGCGGCTGCGCCTGCAGGCGTACCGGTCCATCGCGGCGGCCAACTCCGAGGCGGACGTCAAGGCCGTGCGCGAGGAGCTCCACGACCGGTACGGCAAGCTGCCGGAGCCGGTGGAGAACCTGCTGCTGGTGGCGGGGCTGCGGATGCTGGCGCGGGCCTGCGGGGTCGGCGACATCACCCTCCAGGGCGTCAACATCCGCTTCGGCCCGGTGGAGTTGCGCGAATCGCAGGAGCTGCGGCTCAAGCGGCTCTACCCGGGTGCGGTCCTCAAGCCGGCCACCTCGCAGGTGCTGATCCCGCGGCCGAAGACGGCCCGGGTGGGCGGCAAGCCGCTCGTCGGACGGGAACTGCTGGCCTGGACCGGAGAGTTCCTCACCACGATCCTCGGGTCGTAGCCCGTAGCCCGTAGCCCGTAGCCCGTAGCCCGTAGCCCGCAGCCCGCAGCCCCTCGTGCGTACGCCCGGGAACCGGTACCACCGGTTTCCCGGGCGCGGCCCGGCACGGGGGGCTTGCCCGCGGGGCTACCTGTTGGGGTCGTCGTCGATCCCCAGGCGCCGCTCCGCCTCCTGCTGGGCCTGGTCGACCTGCTGCGTGTACTTGCCGCCGGTCCGCTGGTTGATCTGCTGCTCGGCGGCGTCGGACGCCTGCTTCGCCTGCTTGCCGTGGCCGTGGAGCATGGCCTTGGCCTTGTCGAGAATCCCCATGCGAGGGCTCCTTCCGTGTCCCTTTGCGACGCTACGCGTGTTCAGGGGGATCCGCCCGCCGAGGGCCGGGGGCCGGGCCGGGCCGGGCCCCGGCCCGGCTCCTCCCCCGGGGCGGTGGACTCGAACACGGCCCACGCCGGCCGCGGCTGTGCGGCGACCCTGCAACGGTTCGCGCATCCCCTCACTGACGGCCGGAAACGATGTATACGCTCAGACCCGAAACTTCGTCGACACGGTCCGTCAGGAGCAGCGATGCACGGCCCCGGCCTCCCGCCGCAGCAAGGCCCCCAGCCCAGTACCGGGGGAGTCGTGGCACTGCGCGTGCTGTTCGCCCTGCTGCCCGTCCTGAGCTGCGGCTTCCTGGGCTGGGGCACGATGCTGCGGCTCGCGGCCGTCACCCGCAAGCCCCGCGACTGGTGGCTGCTGGGCCTCAACTGCGTGCTCACGGTCGTCTGGGTCGCGCTGATCGGCGCCGACCCGACGCCCAACACCGACGGCTGGCAGGGCAACACCGGCGCGTTCGGCGTCATCCTGACCGGCTTCGCGACCTGCGTGTACTTCCTCGTCGCCGACATCCGTCACCACGAGGCCCTGGCCGTCGCGGCCCGGACCGCCCCCTGGTACCCGCCGCAGCCCGCGCCGTACGTGCCGCCGCAGCAGCAGCCCCGCCCCGCGTACGGCTACCCGCCGGTCCAGCAGACGCCCGTCCCGACGTCGACCCCCATCCCGACGCCCACCCCGAACCCCGCCCCCGGCCCGGCCACCCCGCCGCGGATCGGACAGGTGCGCGCCGAACTCGACGAGCTGAGCGAACTGCTGCGCAAGCAGACGCCGCACCCGCAGGCGAACCCGAACCCGAACCCGCCCGGCAACGAGGGTGAGGGCCCGGCGCGGTGACGGACGAAGACCGGATCATCGGCGAGCGCTACCGGCTGGCCTCCATCCTGGGCCAGGGCGGCATGGGCCAGGTCTGGACGGCGTACGACCAGCGGCTGGACCGCCGCGTCGCCGTCAAACTGCTGCGCCCCGACAAGGTGGCGGGCCCCGGCTCCGTCGCCGACGAGCTGCGCCGCCGCTTCGTGCGCGAATGCCGCGTCACGGCGCAGGTGGACCACCCGGGCCTGGTCACGGTGCACGACGCGGGCAGCGACGGGGACGAGCTGTTCCTCGTCATGGGCCACGTCGAGGGCACCGACCTCGCGGACCACCTCGCCCAGCACGACCCGTACCCCTGGCAGTGGGCGGTCGCCGTGGTCGCACAGCTGTGCGGGGTGCTGTCGGCCGTGCACGCGGTGCCGATCGTGCACCGCGACCTCAAACCGCGCAACGTGATGGTCCGCCCCGACGGCACCGTGCTGGTCCTGGACCTCGGCGTCGCCTCGGTGATGGACACCGACACCACCCGCCTCACCAGCACCGGCACCCCGATCGGCAGCCCGGCGTACATGGCGCCCGAGCAGGCGATGGGCGGCGCGGTGGGCCCCTCCACCGACCTCTACGCCCTCGGCGTCCTGCTGTACGAACTCCTCAGCGGCAACGTCCCCTTCGCCGGGTCCACCGCGCTCGGCGTGCTGCACCGCCACCTCTACGAGCCGCCCGTCCCGGTGCGCCGGCTGCGCCCCGAGGTCCCGCACCAGCTGGAAGCGGTCCTGCTCCACCTCCTCGCCAAGGACCCGCAGGAGCGGCCGGCCTCCGCGCAGCAGGTCTACGAGGCCCTCGTGCCGCTGCTGCCCAAGGACGGCTCCCCGAAGGGCGCACTCGACCCGACGCGTCCCTTCCTGCGCCCGCACGCCCCCTGGCCGGACCGCGCCACCACCGTCCCGCCGCAGCCGACGGCGCCGCCGACCCCGGTCAAGCCGGACATCCCGGCCGCGGTCGACGAGGCCCGCAGCCTCCTGGACCAGGGCCGCCTCACCCAGGCCGTCGACATCCTCGGCGGGATCCTCCCGGCCGCGGCGGCCGAGCACGGCGAGCACTCGCCGGTGGTCCGCTCCCTGCGCAAGCAGTACGCCGCCACGCTCATGGACGACGGCCAGTACCGCCGCGCCCTGCCCGAACTGCGCCGTCTCGCAGACGAGTTCCCGGCCGGCGACCCCCAGGCCCTGCGGTTCCGCTACGACGCGGCCCAGTGCCTGGAACAGCTCGGCGCGTCGGGGGCGGCCCTGGCCGAATACCGCTCCCTGCTCCCGCTGTTCGAGAACCACTACGCCAATCCGGACCCGGGCCTGCCGCTGGACGTCCGCCGCCGCATAGCCCATCTCCAGCTGTCCATGGGCGACCGCGTGGCGGCCCACGACACCCTGGCCCGCCTGATGTTCGACGCCGACCGCATCCACGGCCCGGCACACCCCTTCTCCACCGAGGTCCGCCGCACCCTGCACTGGCTCAGCCAGGTCCGCTGACGCCCCCGGCGCCGCCCGCCCGGGGCGGAGGCGCCGAGCCCTACGCGGACAGGGCGTGCTCGCCGGGCCGGGCGGACCGCCCGGCCCGGGACCCCCGCCGGCGCCGCGCGGCGAGGATGCCGGCCAGGAGCAGCAGGGCCGCCGCCGCGACGGCGGTGCCCGGCAGCAGGCCCGGGGGCCGGAAGGCGCAGCTGATCGTCGTGGTGCCCGGGGTCAGCGGGACGGAGACCAGGCCCAGGTAGCCGGCGGCCGGCCGGCCGTTGCAGGTCCAGCCCGCGATCGCCGGGGACGAGAGGACCGCAGTGCCCGTGGTGCCCGCCGGGACGGTGGCGGTGATGCCCGAGGAGCCGACCCGCAGGGACGTCGGGGCCGTCGCGCGGAGCCCGGCCACCGCCGTGTCCAGGCGGCCGCGGTCCAGGCAGGACAGGGCCCGGCGCGGCGGCGCGGGAGCGTCGAAGACGAGGACCGAGGACGCGCCCCGGGATACGCCGAGCGGCTGGAGGGCCGCCCGGTTGCGGGGCGCGTTGCCGTTCAGCCGGACCGCGGGGCCGTCCGCCAGGTGCGCCGTCGCGTTGTACTCCGGGGCCCACAGGTAGGCCTCCGTGCCCGCGCGGCACACCCCGGGCGCGACGGGGTCCTCGTACACGGTGGCGCCCAGCAGGAGTTCCTGGTTGGCGAACGGCGGCCCGTCGGCCGCGTAGGACGGTGCGGGACCCGGCGGCCGCAGGGTGATCAGCGGGGGCACCTGCGCGCGGCCGACCGTGCCGTCCGGGCGCAGCCGGGCGCCGACCGCGAACACCGCGTCCGTCACCGGATTGTCGATGCTCTGCACGTTGCGCCCGCGCGAGGTCCAGCCCGCTCCGAGGGCCGCCATCGTCCGCGTGAACACGTCCGGGGTGTGGCTGCTGTAGTAGGCGCCGCCCTCCCCGCCGAGCAGCAGCGGATCGTTGCCCGACAGGGCCGGGCGGCTCGGGTCCGTACGGTACGCGGGCCAGCCCTCGGCGCCGGCCAGGGCAGCGGAGCGCGCGGAGTGCGCCGTACCCCACGAGGGGTAGTCGTCCAGTCCGGCCAGCTTGCCCTTGTGCCCGTACGCCGTGGTTGCCGCCGCCTGGCCGACCAGGACCAGCGCCAGCAGCCCGGCCGCCGGGAGGAGCAGCCTGCGCTGGTGCAGGCACCACCAGGCCGTGCCCGCCGACAGCAGGCCGCCGCCGAACAGGGCGAACCCCCACGGCGTCGCCAGCGTGCTGCCGCCGGCCGCGACGGCCGCCGCGGCCAGCACCGCAGCGCCCCCCGCCAGCGCCCGCGGCCCCGGCAGTCCGGCCGCCAGCGCGGTCCACGCCGCGATCACGGCCACCCCGGCCAGGACGAACGTCTGCCGGTAGGGACTGCCGTTCGGGGTCGCGAACACGTGCCAGGCCAGGTGCGTCGGCGTCCACTGGAAGGAGACCAGCACGGCCGCGGTCAGCCCCGTCCACCACAGGCGGGTGCGCACCGGCACCGCCCCGTGGAACGGCAGGGCCGCCACCAGCACCAGCGTGCCCGTGCCGACGAACAGCGCCGGGGAGGAGAAGGAGTACGTCGCGGGCAGGATCCGCGCGAACAGGTCCGGCCAGGGCACCGGCCGGAACTGCCGCGTCCACCCCGGGTAGGCCTGCTTCGAGCTCAGGAAGAGGGGGACCAGCACCGGAGCGGACACCGCGATGCCCAGCAGGGTGGTCACCGCCCCGCGGCCGAGCACCCGCGCCCGCTCCCGCACCCCCTCGCGCATCAGCACCACCCGTACCAGGAGCACCAGGGCCGCGCCCAGCGTCGCCATGTACGCCGTGTAGAAGTTCGCCGTCCAGCACAGCGCGACCACGAGGACGGCGGCCGCCGGGCGGCGCCCCCGCAGCGCCCATTCACCCGTCAGACACAGGAGCGGGAAGGCGATCAGCCCGTCCAGCCACATCGGGTTGTACGAGGCCTCGATCACCGACCAGCCGCACAGCGCGTACGAGGCCCCCAGCAGCGCCGCCGCCCACCACGGCCCGCGGCGCTGGGTGCGCAGCAGCCACACCATGGCCGCCGCGGCGGCGGCCGTCTTCAGCACGGTGACCACGTAGACCGCGAGGTCGATGTCCTCGCGCGGGAAGAGGGCGACGAGCACGGCGAACGGGCTGGAGAGGTAGGTGCCGAAGTCGGGCAGGAAGCTCGTGCCGTAGCCCGACTGCCAGTTGAACAGCAGGCCGCCCTGCGCCCGGCCGTGCAGCAGGTCCCACAGGTGGGCGTGGAAGGGGACGAACTGATTGCCGAGGTCGTTGACGCTGCGGTGGCGGTGCCCGTACGGGAACACGCGGGCGGCCGCGTCCCCGGTGCACACGGCCACCACCGTGATCAGGGCGGCGAGGGCCGAGCCGGACAGGCTCCGGCGGCGCGGCGAGCGGTGCGGTGTCGACATGGTGCGCCGACCTTGGCACCGCCGGTGGGCCGGAGGGTGGCCACGGAATGACCGTGACATCAACAGACGCGTACCCCAACACCCCGGGAATCGTTGGTCGAAGCAGTGGCTCGGATCACCGTGACTGCATACCATCGATCACCGCACGGCCCTTGTGCACCGACGCACAATCTCCCGGCCCTGGAGGCTCCTTTGCACCGTCGCACTGCGCTCTCCGTCTCCGCCGCCCTGCTCGTGGCGGCTCCCCTGCTGTCCGCCTGCTCGGGCCAGGCCCGCCCCGGTACCGCGGCCGTCGTCGGCGGCGAACGGATCACCACCTCCGCGCTCCAGGCCCAGGTGGGCGCGGTCCGCGCGGCGCAGAACGACTCCGGGCCGACCGCCGCCCAGCTGATCCAGGCCTCGCCCGGCCTGGAGCGCATCAAGCTGAACAAGATGATCCAGACCGTCGTCCTGGAGCGCGCCGCGAAGGACGCGGGCGTGAGCGTCAGCGAGAAGGAGGTCCAGGACTTCCGCAAGGCCCAGCTGGAGAAGGCGGGCGGCAGCGAGAAGCTGGCCGCGGCGGCCCTGGAACAGGCCCAGCTCGCGCCCGGCCAGCTCGACGCCGACGCCCGGTTCAAGCTGCTGCGCGACAAGCTGTTCGACCACTACGGCAGCCAGGACAAGGCCGTCGAGAAGCTGGCCTCCGCCGCGAAGGCCCTGCACATCGAGGTGAACCCGCGCTACGGCGTGTGGGACGCGCAGCAGATCGTGCTCGGCGACCAGGACACCCCCTGGATCGTCCAGCGGACCCGGCCCGAGCAGGCTCCCGCCGGAGCCTGAGCCGTCCGGGGGAGGAGGTAGGTTCGGAGGGTGAACGACCACGCCGCCGAACCCGCCCCCGCCGTGCCCGCAGCCGCCGCCGACGCGCCGGCCGTCGGCCGGATCGTCCTGCTGACCGCCAGCCACCGGGTCGCCCCCGGCCTGCTGTCCTGGCCGGCCTGGCAGACCCTGCAGGCCGCGGACCGGGTGCTGTGCGCCGATCCCGCCCACCCGCAGCTGCCGTACCTGCGCGAGGCGGGCGTCGAGGTCGCGCACGAGAGCCCGGACGCGCACGCGCTCGTCGAGGCCTGTGCCGGCGGCCGCACCGTCGTGGTGATCCCGGGCGGTGAGGGCGACCGGCGGCTCACCGACGGGCTGGCCCGGCTGGCCGGCTCCGGCCGCGTCGAGATGCCCGACCTCGAACTGCTGCCGGGCTCCTACGACCTGCCCGGCGCCCGCCTGCTCGACCTGGTCCAGGTGATGGACCGGGTCCGCCGCGAGTGCCCCTGGACCTCGCGCCAGACCCACGAGGGCCTCGTCAAGTACGCGATCGAGGAGGCGTACGAACTCGTCGAGGCCATCGAGGACGGGGACCGGGAGGCGCTGCGCGAGGAACTCGGCGACGTCCTCCTCCAGGTGGTGTTCCACGCGCGCATCGCCGAGGAGGATCCCGACGGGCCCTTCTCGGTCGACGACGTGGCCGCCGGCCTCGTCGAGAAGCTGATCCACCGGCATCCGCACGTCTTCGGGGACGCCGAGGCGCAGACCCCGGAGGACGTCAACGCCCACTGGCAGCGCACCAAGGCGGTCGAGAAGCAGCGGGAGTCGGTCACCGACGGGGTTCCGCTGGGCCAGCCCGGGCTCGCGCTCGCGGCCAAGCTCGCCGGGCGGGTCCGCGCCGGCGGCGTGTCCGTGGAGCTGCCCCGCGGCGAGGGCATCGGGTACGAGCTGCTGGAACTGGCGGCGCGCGCCGAGGCGGCCGGGACCGACCCCGAGACCGCGCTGCGGGCCGCGGCCCGCGTCTACCGGGACGCGATCCGCGCCGCGGAAGGACTCGGCGGAGCCGGTGGCGGGCGCGATGACGAGCGCGACGGCGATGACGCCGACGAGGACGGCGGCGAGGACGGCGGGGCGTGATCCGCTCCGCTGCGCCGCAGGGCTCCGTCAGGTCCGGGGCGCGCGGCCCGAGGGGTCGTGCCAGTGCGGTGCGGGGCGGCTGAGGAACCACTCCCCGAAGCCCAGGGGGCGGCCGTTCGGGCCGTGCCCGGTGCCGGCGGCCGGTGCACCGTCGTGGAAGATCCGGCCGGGCAGGGCGCCCAGCCCCTCCAGCAGGTCCACGGTCTGCTCGACGAACGGCGGCGGCCCGCTGAGGTAGACGTCCTGATCGGGCCACCGGGCCCGGTGGCCGAGAGCGGTCGCGAGCCGCGCGGTGGCCTGGTCGCGGTGCTGCCCCGGGGCGGGCGTGATGTAGGTGACGCCGAGCCAGCCGAAGGCGGCGGCGTACTCGTCGATGAGCGGGCGGTCGTAGAGGTGCGCGGCGTCGCGGGCGACGACGAAGAGCCGTACGTCCTGATCGGGGGGTTGTCCGGCGAGCTCCTCCAGCAGGGCCCGGACCGGCGCCCAGCCGGTGCCCGCCGCGATGAGGCTGACCGGGCGGCCGGCACGGCGCAGGGTCAGCCGCCCGGCGGCCGCGCCGAGCCGCAGCATCTCGCCGGGCCGGGCCTCGCGGACCAGGGCGGTGCTCAGCCGGCCGTGCCGCACCCGGCTGACGTGCAGGTCGAGGGTGCCGTCCGGGCGGGGGGCGTTGGCGATGGAGTAGGTGCGCCAGACCGCCGGAACCCGCCGGCTGCTCACGCTCGCGTACTGGCCGGGCCGGTGGGGGAAGGGGGCGTGCGGGCGCAGGGTCAGCACCCCCGTGTCCCGCCCGTACCGGAGGTGGCGGACGATCTCGGCGTCCCACCACGGGGGGTCCTCGCTCGCGGCGGCCCCGGCCATCATGGCGTCGGCGATCACCTGGTAGGCCTCGGACCAGGCCTTCTCCACGGCCGGGTTCCAGGCGTCGCCGCAGGTGCGGGCGAGCGCGGCGAGCAGGCTCGCGCCGACGGCGGCGTAGTGCTCGGGGCCGGCGCGGAACTTGCGGTGGTCGCGGCCGAGGGCGTGGAGATAGGGGAGGAGGCTCTCGTCGCCGAGGCGGGCGACCACGTGGGTGAGCGCGGCGAACAGCCGGTCGCGCTGGCGCTCCATGTCCTGGGCGGAGGCCGGGAAGAGCTCACGGATCCCGGGGTTGTGCCAGAAGAGGTGCGAGTAGAAGTACTTGACCGCGTGTTCGGCCCGTCTCTCCACCACCGCGAAGCTGCTCTTCAAGATCCTCACATCCACAGCACCGAAAGTAGGAACGCGGAACGCCGCGGAGTCAAGGGAGGGCGGATCTACGGACAGCCGCGGCGAACACCCCATATGGGATGGCGGCCGGCGCGCGGGATACGGTCGGCGGGTGCACGAGCCGACCTCCGCAGCCCCCGCAGACAGCACTCCTCCTCAGGGCCCGACCCTGTTCGACTGGGAGTTCGCGACCGATCCGTATCCCGCGTACGCCTGGCTGCGCGAGCACTCCCCGGTGCACCGCACCAAGCTGCCGAGCGGGGTCGAGGCCTGGCTGGTCACCCGGTACGCCGACGCCCGCCAGGCCCTCGCCGACCAGCGGCTCAGCAAGAACCCGGCGCACCACGCGGAGCCCGCGCACGCCAAGGGCAAGACCGGGATCCCGGGGGAGCGCAAGGCGGAGCTGATGACCCATCTGCTCAACATCGACCCGCCGGACCACACGCGGCTGCGGCGGCTGGTGTCGAAGGCGTTCACCCCGCGCCGGGTCGCCGAGTTCGCCCCGCGGGTGCAGGAGCTGACCGACCACCTCATCGACAAGATCATTGAAAGGGCCGGGGACGCGGGCACGGGGGAAGCGGACCTCATCCACGAGTTCGCGTTCCCGCTCCCCATCTACGCCATCTGCGAGATGCTCGGCGTGCCGCGCGAGGACCAGGACGACTTCCGCGACTGGGCCGGGATGATGATCCGCCACGGCGGCGGTCCGCGCGGCGGGGTCGCCCGCTCCGTGAAGCAGATGCGGACCTATCTCGGCGAACTCATCCACCGCAAAAGGGATGATCTGGGCAATGACCTGATTTCGGACCTGATCCGCGCGAGCGACCACGGCGACCACCTGACGGAGGCCGAGGCCACCGCGATGGCCTTCATCCTCCTCTTCGCCGGCTTCGAGACGACCGTCAACCTCATCGGCAACGGCGTCCACTCCCTCTTCATGAACCCCGACCAGCGCACCCGCCTCCAGGACTCCCTCGCCGCCGGCGAGAGCGGCCTGCTGGAGACCGGCATCGAGGAGCTGCTGCGCTACGACGGACCCGTGGAGCTGGCCACCTGGCGGTTCGCCACCGAGCCGCTGACCCTCGGAGGCAAGGACGTCGCTGCGGGCGATCCGGTTCTCGTCGTCCTCGCCGCGGCCGACCGGGACCCCGAGCGGTTCGCCGATCCGGACGCCCTCGACCTCTCCCGCACCGACAACCAGCACCTCGGATACGGGCACGGCATCCACTACTGCCTGGGTGCTCCGCTCGCACGACTTGAAGGACAAACGGCGCTTGCGACTTTGCTCACGCGTCTGCCCGATCTGGAACTCGCTGTTCCGCCCAACGAGCTTCGCTGGCGCGGCGGTCTGATCATGCGTGGCCTGCGCACTCTTCCTGTCCGGTTCACACCTCGAAACACCTGAACGTCCCCTGACCGGAAGTCAGCGCACGCCAAGAGTTGTGACTTGCATGCCAACAAGGCTAGGTTCTGCCGTTACCCAGCCGTTATGCGAAAGGTGCAGCTCATGCGTTCCGGGAACGGCCGCCACAGACGCCCCCGCCAGGTACCCGCGATAGTCGTCACCGCCGGAGTCACAGGTTCCGCGCTGGCGCTGCCGCTGCTCGCCGCCACCGGCGCGCGCGCGGCCGACACCTCCACGTGGGACAAGGTCGCCGAGTGCGAGAGCGGCGGTTCCTGGAGCGCGAACGTCGGCAGCGGGTCCTACGGCGGACTTTCGTTCACGCAGGAACAGTGGAACGCCTCCGGCGGCCAGGAGTTCGCCGAGCGCCCCGACCTCGCCAGCCGTTCCCAGCAGATCGCCGTCGCCGAACGCGTGCTGGGCACCCAGGGCCCGCAGGCCTGGGGCCAGTGCTCGGAGTCGGCCGGACTGACCCAGCAGGCCCCCGCGGCGGCCGTGGACCCGGGCCTGCCCGGCTCCCTCGCCCCCGTCGGCGCGAGCGCCTCGCGGCCCGACGACTCGGTCCCCAAGGGCGGCTCCGGCGCGCAGGCGACCGACTTCGGCGCCCCGACCCACGGCCCGTCCCCCGTCTTCACGCTCCCGCCGGCGCCGCTCGCCCCGAGCAGCGGACTGCCCGTCATGCCCGAGCCGGACGCGCCGTCCACCTCGCCCACGGCCCCGGTGCTCCCGGGCGGCCCGACCACGACCCCGGGCACCCCCACGCTCCCGACGACGCCCACCACGCCGGGGACGACCCCGACCGCCCCGGTCAACCCGGCCGACCCGAACGCCCCGGTCACCCCGACCGGCCCGGCGGCCCCGACCACCCAGGGCGCCCCGGCCGCCTCCACCGACCCGGCCGGCATCCCGGACGTCTCCGGCACCGGCAAGCACCGTGGCACGCCCGCCGTCGAGGCGTCCGCCGCCGCTGGCGCGGCGTCGGACCCCTCGTACACCGTCAAGGAGGGCGACAGCCTGGCGACCATCGCGTCCGCCAAGAAGGTCAAGGGCGGCTGGAACGCGCTCTACGCGGCCAACGAGCAGGTCATCGGGGATGACGCCAATCTGATCAAGCCCGGTCAGAATCTGGATCTAAGCTAGGAATAGCGGCACTTCGGGCACCCAGAAAGAGTTGAATGTCCGTTATCTGCAAGTGAGACATGTGTCTCTTCCGGTCAACTGGCGTGTCCCGCCTGCCGCCTTCCGCAAACCCCGCCCTCACCTGCGCAAATGCCCACAAGGAGAGCGCAAGTAGGGCCCGTTTCTCCCCGGTGTTCCTCGTTGAACATCGGGGAGAGACCTGTCTACCTTCTGATTCGCCCGCCACCGCGGGCTCCTTCGACCGCATCGCCGAATCCTGCCGGCGGACGGGGGGAACAGTCGTCGCGTCAAGCGCCGAAGGCAGGAGCGGGGGAACCAAGGTAGGCGCCGGGACCGGCCGTTGAGAGACGGACGGAAACGGCTAGGGGTTAAGTCGTGCGCCACGACGCACGGCCGGGCACTCATCCGCCCGAACCCGACAGCTCACCTCGTAGGCGTCGGTGAGGAGAACTCCATGCTGCTTTCCGGCAAGGGCAAGCACCGCCGTTCCACGGCCATCGAGCGCACCACCCGCATCGTCACGCTCGCTGGCGTCGCCGGTGTCGCGGTCGCCGCGCCCCTGATGGCGGCCGGCTCCGCCTCCGCCGCCACCGCCTCCGAGTGGGACCGCGTCGCCCAGTGCGAGGCCGGCGGCAACTGGTCCATCAACACCGGCAACGGCTACTACGGCGGCCTGCAGTTCTCGTCCTCCACCTGGGCCGCCTACGGCGGCAAGGCGTACGCCTCGCAGGCCAACCAGGCTTCCAAGTCGCAGCAGATAGCCATCGCCGAGAAGGTCCTCAAGGGCCAGGGCAAGGGTGCCTGGCCGGTCTGCGGCAAGGGCCTCTCCAACTCCTCCTACGCCGGTGGCGGCGCCGCCGAGACCACCAAGAAGGTGGAGACGAAGGCCGAGACCACCAAGAAGGCCCTGCCGAAGAAGGCCGAGCCGAAGAAGGAGACGCCGAAGCGCGCCGAGGCCCCGGCCCCGACCACCCGCTCCGAGCGCGCCGAGGCCCCGGTCGTCAAGACCGGCAACGGCTCGTACGAGGTCAAGGCGGGCGACACCCTGGGCACCATCGCCGAGGCGAACGGCGTCAAGGGCGGCTGGGAGAAGCTCTTCGAGCTCAACAAGGACATCGTCTCGGACGCGGACCTGATCTACCCGGGTCAGATGCTGAAGCTCAGCTGAATCCTGCGGTAACGACCGCGGACGCGTGCACGGCACGTGACCTCCCCACCGCCCGGCGCGTCTCCCCCCACGCGCCGGGCGGCGGTGTTTTCCCGTCCGGGTCGCGGCCCGGGCCCGGACCGGGCGCGCTCCGGAGCGTCCGGAATCCGGCCGAGACGCCGATGATCAAGGGCCGTATGTCCTGGAAGGCGGGTATTCGGGCCCTTTTTCGTCCCAGGAGGCGGGCGGTCGGCCGGCCGAGTGCCCGGAGCCGGTTAGGCTCTAGGCGGCGGGGCCATCCCACGGCCCCACATGCCGCCGCACACCCAGCGTCACATCCCAGAAGGAGATGCTCGTGCCGTCCATCGACGTCGTCGTAGCCCGGGAAATCCTGGACTCCCGAGGCAACCCCACGGTCGAGGTCGAGGTGGGCCTCGACGATGGCAGCACCGGCCGTGCTGCAGTTCCGTCCGGTGCCTCCACCGGTGCCTTCGAGGCCATTGAGCTCCGTGACGGTGACCCCAACCGCTACATGGGCAAGGGCGTCGAGAAGGCCGTCCTCGCGGTCATCGAGCAGATCGGCCCGGAGCTCGTCGGCTACGACGCCACCGAGCAGCGTCTGATCGACCAGGCCATGTTCGACCTGGACGCCACCGACAACAAGGGCTCGCTCGGCGCCAACGCCATCCTCGGCGTGTCCCTCGCCGTCGCGCACGCCGCGTCCGAGGCCTCGGACCTCCCGCTCTTCCGCTACCTCGGCGGTCCGAACGCGCACCTGCTGCCCGTTCCGATGATGAACATCCTCAACGGTGGGTCGCACGCCGACTCCAACGTGGACATCCAGGAGTTCATGATCGCCCCGATCGGCGCGGAGTCCTTCTCCGAGGCGCTGCGCTGGGGTGCCGAGGTCTACCACACCCTCAAGAAGGTCCTGCACACCAAGGGCCTGTCCACCGGTCTCGGTGACGAGGGCGGCTTCGCCCCGAACCTGGAGTCCAACCGCGCCGCGCTCGACCTCATCATCGAGGCCATCAAGCAGGCCGGCTACACCCCGGGCAAGGACATCGCGCTCGCGCTCGACGTCGCCGCGTCCGAGTTCTACAAGGACGGCAAGTACGAGTTCGAGGGCCAGTCCCGCTCGGCCGCCGAGATGACCGACTACTACGCCGAGCTCGTCGAGGCGTACCCGCTCGTCTCCATCGAGGACCCGCTGTTCGAGGACGACTGGGCCGGCTGGAAGACCATCACCGACCGCCTCGGCGCCAAGGTCCAGATCGTCGGCGACGACCTCTTCGTCACCAACCCCGAGCGTCTGGCCCGCGGCATCGAGGAGGGCTCCGCGAACGCCCTGCTCGTGAAGGTGAACCAGATCGGTTCGCTGACCGAGACCCTCGACGCCGTCGAGATGGCCCAGCGCAACGGCTTCAAGTGCATGATGTCGCACCGCTCCGGCGAGACCGAGGACGTCACCATCGCCGACCTCGCCGTCGCGGTGAACTGCGGTCAGATCAAGACCGGCGCCCCGGCCCGCTCGGACCGCGTCGCCAAGTACAACCAGCTGCTGCGCATCGAGGAGATCCTCGACGACGCCGCGGTGTACGCCGGCCGCTCCGCCTTCCCGCGGTTCCGTCCTGCGAACTAAGAGCATTCGGTAGGCAGCCGGCAGGCACGGCACGGGGCAATCACGCTCTTGCCCCTCCCGCCTTCCGTACGTCCCCGCACTCGGTCCCGTACCGTGTGCGGGGACGTATTGCGTAGCGCGTACATAAGGGGAGGCGGGGTCAATGGCCGGGAACCGGGATCGGTTCTCCACCTTCTCCACCGCGACGAGGCTCAAGCAGCTCGGCGAGCGGACCGCGGCCCACGTCTACCGCTCGCAGACGCGCCGCCAGGTCCGCCGCAGCCGGCTCACCGGCCGGGCCGCGCTCCTGGTGCTCGTCCTCTGTACGCTGGTCGTCGCCCTCGCGTACCCGATGCGCCAGTACGTGTCCCAGCGGTCGGAGATCGCGGAGCAGCAGCGGGCCGCCGAAGCCGCCGGCTGGCGCCTCGAACGCCTCCGCGACGAAAAGGCCCGCTGGCAGGACAACGCGTACGCGGAGCAGCAGGCGCGCAAGCACCTGCACTTCGTCCGGCCGGGCGAGATCAGCTACATCATGACCGACCCCGGGGCCGGGGCCGCCGAGCGGCACCGCACCGGAGCGGCCGGATCCGACCGGCCGTGGTACTCGAACGTCTGGGACGGCGTCGACAAGGCGGACCGCCCCGGCGAGTGACGAGCACCCGCACCCATCCACGAGAACGAAGAGACTTCCTCCAGGCATGCAGACGCCCCCGCCCCAGACCGACCGGACCGAGCCGACCGAAGCGGACATCGACGCGTTCCAGCAGCAGCTCGGCCGCCCGCCGCGCGGGCTGCGCGCCATCGCCCACCGCTGCCCCTGCGGCCAGCCGGACGTGGTGGAGACCGCCCCGCGGCTTCCCGACGGCACGCCCTTCCCGACGCTGTACTACCTCACCTGCCCGCGCGCGGCCTCCGCGATCGGCACGCTGGAAGCCAACGGCGTGATGAAGGAGATGCAGGCCCGGCTCGCCGAGGACCCCGAGCTCGCGGCCGCCTACCAGAAGGCGCACGAGGACTACATCGAGCGCCGTGACGCCATCGAGGTGCTCCAGGGCTTCCCGAGCGCCGGCGGGATGCCGGACCGGGTGAAGTGCCTGCACGTGCTGGTCGGTCACTCGCTGGCCGCCGGCCCCGGGGTGAACCCGTTCGGCGACGAGGCCCTGGCGATGCTGCCGGAGTGGTGGGCCAAGGGCGCCTGCGTCACGCCGTGCGCGCCGAAGGCGGAGGCGGCGGAGCAGCAGGAGCCGGACGCGTGACCCGCGTCGCCGGCATCGACTGCGGTACGAACTCCATCCGTCTGCTCGTCGCGGACTTCGACCCGGCCACGGGCGAGCTGGTCGAGCTGGACCGGCGGATGACGATCGTCCGCCTGGGCCAGGGCGTGGACAAGACGGGGCGGCTGGCCCCGGAGGCGCTGGAGCGGACCTTCGCGGCCTGCCGCGAGTACGCGGCGGTGATCGAGGAGTTCGGTGCCGAGCGGGTGCGGTTCGTGGCGACCTCGGCCTCCCGCGACGCGGAGAACCGGGACGAGTTCGTCCAGGGCGTGCTCGGCATCCTGGGCGTCGAGCCCGAGGTGATCTCCGGTGACCAGGAGGCGGAGTTCTCCTTCACCGGCGCCACCAGGGAGCTCGTCGCCCACGAGCACCTGGAACGGCCCTTCCTGGTGGTGGACATCGGTGGCGGCTCGACCGAGTTCGTGGTCGGCGAGGAGCACGTACGGGCGGCCCGCTCGGTGGACGTGGGCTGCGTCCGGATGACCGAACGGCACCTGGTCGTGGACGGGGTGGTCACCGACCCGCCGACCGCGGAGCAGATCGCCGCCATACGGGCCGACATCGAGGCGGCGCTGGACCTGGCCGCGCGGACGGTCCCGCTGGCCGAGGCGCGCACGCTGGTCGGCCTGGCCGGCTCGGTGACCACGGTCGCGGCGATCGCCCTCGGGCTGCCGGAGTACCTCTCCTCGGAGATCCACCACGCGCGGATCCCGTACGAGACGGTGCGGGAGATCAGCGAGCGGATGCTGACGGCCACGCACGCCGAGCGCGCGGCGATCCCGGTGATGCACCCGGGCCGGGTGGACGTGATCGGCGCGGGCGCCCTGGTGCTGCTCGCGATCATGGAGCGGACCGGAGCCGCGGAGGTCGTGGTCTCGGAGCACGACATCCTCGACGGAATCGCGATCAAGACCGCGGAAGAGGTCGAGGCGGACCGCCTGCGGTCCTGAGCCCGCCCTGCGCACGGCGGCGTCCCGGTGGGTCACCGGGGCGCCGCCGTCGTGTTTGCGGGCCCGTCCGGGGGGCGCAAAGGACCTTCAGGGGCCTTTACGGGGGTCTTAGGTCCCCTCGTCCACAGAAAGTTCGTGAAGTTCTTCACAAGGAAAAGAGGCCTGATGGGCCCCCGGAAGGGCCCTTCGGGGGGTTCCCGGGGTTCGCGGACCCCGTTCATGCGAGCGTTCGTGCGATTCGGGGGTCGGCTCCGGGCCCGTCGGTAGGTATCCACCAACCCGGTGGTCTACTCCGGTTACAGGCCCGGAGGCCAGTTCAGCGCAGGTGAACAACGACTCCCGTTACACCGTGGTTCCCATTCCGCGCCATGACCTCCGTCACGTGGGCCGCGCAGTGTAGCAGAGGCCTTCCGTCACCTTGTGAAGGGGCTCACGAGCATCACCCCTTGGGGTGCTGGATACTCGTTCCATGAGCACCACGGAGCGTCCCAGGATCCTCGTTGTAGGAGGTGGGTACGTAGGCCTGTACGCAGCCAAGCGCATCATGAAGAAGATGCGCTACGGCGAGGCGACCGTCACGGTCGTCGACCCGCGCTCGTACATGACCTACCAGCCCTTCCTCCCTGAAGTGGCCGCAGGCAGCATCTCGCCTCGGCACGTCGTCGTCCCGCTGCGACGCGTGCTGCCCAAGGCAGAGGTTCTCACCGGCCGGGTCACCAGCATCGACCAGGACCGCAAGGTCGCCGTCGTCACGCCGCTCGTCGGCGAGGCGTACGAGCTGCCTTTCGACTACCTGGTGATCGCGCTCGGCGCCGTCTCCCGCACCTTCCCGATCCCCGGCCTCGCCGAACAGGGCATCGGCATGAAGGGCGTCGAAGAGGGCATCGGCCTGCGCAACCACGTCCTCGAGCAGCTCGACAAGGCCGAGTCCACGACGGACGAGAACGTCCGCCGCAAGGCCCTCACCTTCGTCTTCGTCGGCGGCGGCTTCGCCGGTGCGGAGACCATCGGCGAGGTCGAGGACATGGCCCGCGACGCCGCGAAGTACTACACCACCATCAAGCGCGAGGACATGCGCTTCATCCTGGTGGACGCGGCCGACAAGATCCTCCCCGAGGTCGGGCCCAAGCTCGGCACCTGGGGCAAGGAGCACCTCGAGTCGCGCGGCATCGAGATCTACCTCAACACCTCGATGGACTCCTGCGTCGACGGCCACGTGGTGCTGAAGAACGGCCTCGAGGTCGACTCCGACACCCTCGTGTGGACCGCCGGCGTCAAGCCCAACCCGGTGCTGGCCCGCTACGGCCTGCCGCTGGGCCCGCGCGGCCACGTCGACACCGCCCCGACCCTCCAGGTCCAGGGCACCGACTACATCTGGGCCGCGGGCGACAACGCCCAGGTCCCGGACATCGCCGCCCGCAAGGCCGGCGTCGAGAACGCCTGGTGCCCGCCGAACGCCCAGCACGCGCTGCGCCAGGCCAAGGTCCTCGGCGACAACGTCATCTCGGGCATGCGGGGCTTCCCGCAGGCCGAGTACTCGCACTCCAACAAGGGTGCGGTGGCGGGCCTCGGCCTCCACAAGGGCGTCGCGATGATCGTCATGGGCAAGACGAAGATCAAGCTCAAGGGCCGGCTCGCCTGGTACATGCACCGTGGCTACCACGGCATGGCCATGCCGACCTGGAACCGCAAGATCCGCGTCTTCGCCGACTGGACCCTCGCCATGTTCCTCAAGCGCGAGGTCGTCTCCCTCGGTGCGCTGGAGACCCCGCGCGAGGAGTTCTACGAGGCCGCCAAGCCGGCGCCGGCCCCGGCCGCCACGGCAGCCAAGGCCAAGGCCTCCTGACCCGGGTCTGACCGGCAACACCTCCAGCACGTCCCCGAAGGGGGGGGCCCCGCCCCCCGGGGGGGGGGGGGGCCGGGGCCGGGGGGGGCGGGGGGGGCGCGGGGCGACCCGATTGGGCGCGC
>NZ_JBHYVA010000062.1:0-20931 GCF_042750055.1 Streptomyces sp. NPDC059456 | reverse complement strand
GGGGGCGGGGGGTGGGGGTGGTGGGGGTGCGGGGGGGGGGGGGGGGGGGGGGGCCCGGGGGGGGGGGGGGGGGGGGGGGGGGCGGGGGCGGGGCGGGGGGCCGGCCGGTGACCGGGGTGGCGCGTGGCCGGGGGCCGGTGCGCCCTGGCCGGTCGGGCCGCGGCGCCGCCGGCCGGGGCCGGACGCGGCCGAGCCGGTGGGACGGAGCCGGACGGGCCGGACAGGCGGGAGGACGGTGGTCCGGGGCCTGGCCGGTGGGCCGGTGCAGCGGTGGACCGCGTCCTGGCCGGGGGCCGGTGGGCCCGGGCCGGGTGGGACGGGGTCAGCGGCGGGAGAGCAGCAGGGGCGGCCGGGGGCCGGGGCGGTCCCGGGGCGGGTGACCGGCGACCGGTTCGGCGGTGGGCCGAACGGTCAGCGGTTCCTGCCCGGGGCGGCGGCGCTCAGGCGCGGCGCGGGGCCGGACAGCGGCCCGGACACGAACCCGGCGCGGTACAGGAGCCGGGGGTGTGGAGCCGCGGGGCGGAAAGCTCGAACGCGGTCATGGCTCGGAGCCTGTCAGCGGCTCCGGCGGGGGTCAAGCCCTGCCCGGCGCGCCGGAAAGGGCCCTGCCCGCAGCTCCCGTCGGGCCCGCCGCACCGGCGCTGACCTGGCAACTCGACCGCCACGACACGCGCCCCGGGACAGCTCCGAACGGCTGAAAACCGTGGCTTGATTTCATACCTCTGCAACGCGCCCGCCACGCGCCCGTTCACACCGCCGTCCTGCGCGGGCCGCCGCCTGCCGTCCGTCGGCGGATCAGGGGGTGCACAGGGGTGTCGCCCCGCCCGGACCTGTGCCCGGACCTGTGCCCGGCCCGGCGACCGCCGTACGCAATGCGCTCTTTCGTGGGGGATCCCCTCTCACATGAGAGGGGGAGATCACATCCGGTGGTTATAGTCGTTCACAAGGTGACCCCCCTAGCATTCGAGCCATGACGGTCCTGCCTGATGACGGGCTCTCCTTGGCCGCCGAGTTCCCTGACGCGACGCATGAGCAGTGGCAGCGCCTGGTAGAGGGCGTTCTACGCAAGTCCGGCAAGGACGTATCCGGCGAAGCCGCAGAAGACGCGTTGTCCACGAAGCTCCAGGACGGGCTCACCACCCGCCCTCTGTACACCGCGCCCGAAGCGCCCGACGAGATCGGGTTCCCCGGGTTCGCGCCGTTCGTACGAGGGGGCAGCCCCGCCGGCGGATCGGCCGGCGGCTGGGACGTGCGTCAGCGGCACCTCGGCAGCGACCCCGCACGGGTCAACGAAGCCGTACTGACCGACCTGGAGAACGGGGTCACCTCCCTCTGGCTGTCCCTGGGCGGCCCGGGCGGACTCCCCGTCGAGGCGCTCTCCCGCGCCCTCGACGGCGTCTACCTCGACCTGGCACCCGTATCCCTGGACGCCGGAGCGGCGTACGCCGACGCCGCCCGCGCCCTGCTGCGCCTGTACGACGAGCGCGGGGTGGCCCCGGAGGCCGCGCGGGCGAGCCTCGGCGCCGACCCGCTGGGCCACGAGGCCCGTACGGGTGAAGTCCTCGACCTGGCCGACGCCGTCGGGCTCGCCCGCGAGGCGGCTGCGCACTGGCCCGGCGTCCGCGCCCTCGCCGTCGACGCGCTGCCGTACCACGAGGCCGGCGGATCGGCCGCCGAGGAGCTCGGCCTGTCGCTGGCCACCGGCGTCGCCTACCTCCGCACCCTCACCGCAGCGGACGGCGACGGCGACGGCCTCGGCGTCGAAGCCGCCCTCGGCCAGCTGGAGTTCCGCTACGCCGCGACCGCCGACCAGTTCCTCACCATCGCGAAGTTCCGCGCCGCGCGCCGCCTGTGGGCCCGCATCGCGCAGGCCTGCGGGGCTCCGGACGCCGGCGCCCAGCGCCAGCACGCCGTCACCTCGCCGGTGATGATGACCCGCCGCGACCCGTGGGTGAACATGCTCCGCACCACCGTCGCCTCCATGGCGGCGGGCGTCGGCGGCGCCGACTCGGTCACCGTGCTGCCGTTCGACCACGAACTGGGCCTGCCCGACGCCTTCGCGCGCCGGATCGCCCGCAACACCTCCACCATCCTGCTGGAGGAGTCGCACCTGGCCCGCGTGATCGACCCGGCCGGCGGCTCGTACTACGTCGAGCGGCTCACCGACGAACTCGCGCACGCCGCCTGGGAGTTCTTCCAGACCATCGAGAAGGCGGGCGGCCTCGCCGCCGCCCTGCGCTCCGGTCTGGTCGCCGAGCGCCTCGCCGCGACCTGGGCCGAGCGCTCCAAGCAGCTCGCCAAGCGCCGCGAACCCATCACGGGCGTCAGCGAGTTCCCGCTGCTGTCGGAGAAGCCCGTGGAGCGCGGGCCCGCCCCCGCGCGGCCTTCCGGCGGGCTGCCCCGCGTACGGCGCGACGAGGCGTACGAGGCACTGCGCGCCCGCAGCGACGCGCACCTGGCCGCGACGGGCAACCGTCCGCGGATCTTCCTCGCCGCGCTGGGCCCGGCGGCGGCGCACACCGCGCGCGCCACGTTCACCGCGAACCTGTTCCAGGCGGGCGGCGTCGAGCCGGTCCACGACCCGGTGTCGGTGGATCCGGCGACGGCCGCCGCGGCGTACGCGGCGAGCGGCGCGGACGGCATGGCCGTCCTGTGCTCCAGCGACGCGCTGTACGAGGAGCAGGCCGAGGCGGTGGCCGAGGCCCTGCGCGCGGCCGGTGCGACCACGGTGTTCCTCGCGGGCAAGCCCGGCACGTCGGCCGGCGCCGTGGACGAGTACGTCTTCGCCGGCTGCGACGCGGTCGCCGTGCTGTCCTCCGTACTCGACCGGATGGGAGTGGCGTCTTGAGCGACGGCACCGCAATCCCCGATTTCTCCGCCCTCGCGCTGGGCGGCGGTGCCTCCGCGGCCGGGTCCGAGGACCAGTGGCGCGCCGCGGTGAAGGAGTCCACCGGGACCGCCGCCGGGGACCTCCTGTGGGAGACCCCCGAGGGCATCGGCGTGAAGCCGCTGTACACGGGCCGCGACCTGGAGGGCCTGGACTTCCTGCAGACCTACCCGGGCGTGGCCCCGTACCTGCGCGGCCCGTACCCGACGATGTACGTCAACCAGCCCTGGACGATCCGCCAGTACGCGGGCTTCTCCACGGCCGAGGAGTCGAACGCCTTCTACCGCCGCAATCTCGCGGCCGGGCAGAAGGGCCTGTCGATCGCCTTCGACCTGCCCACGCACCGCGGTTACGACAGCGACCACCCGCGCGTCACGGGCGACGTCGGCATGGCGGGCGTGGCGATCGACTCGATCTACGACATGCGGCAGCTGTTCGACGGCATTCCGCTGGACAAGATGACGGTGTCGATGACGATGAACGGCGCGGTGCTGCCGGTCCTCGCCCTCTACATCGTGGCGGCGGAGGAGCAGGGCGTCTCCCCCGACAAGCTCGCCGGGACCATCCAGAACGACATCCTCAAGGAGTTCATGGTCCGCAACACCTACATCTATCCGCCGAAGCCCTCGATGCGGATCATCTCGGACATCTTCTCGTTCACCTCGCAGAAGATGCCGCGGTACAACTCCATCTCGATCTCCGGCTACCACATCCAGGAGGCCGGGGCCACGGCCGACCTGGAGCTCGCGTACACCCTCGCCGACGGCGTGGAGTACCTGCGCGCGGGGCAGGCCGTCGGGCTGAACGTGGACGCGTTCGCACCGCGCCTGTCGTTCTTCTGGGCCATCGGCATGAACTTCTTCATGGAGGTGGCGAAGCTGCGCGCCGCCCGGCTGCTGTGGGCGCGGCTCGTCAAGCAGTTCGACCCGCAGAACGCCAAGTCGCTTTCGCTGCGCACGCATTCGCAGACCTCCGGCTGGTCGCTGACCGCGCAGGACGTCTTCAACAACGTGACGCGTACGTGCATCGAGGCGATGGCGGCGACGCAGGGGCACACCCAGTCCCTGCACACGAACGCCCTCGACGAGGCGCTCGCGCTGCCGACGGACTTCTCGGCGCGCATCGCCCGCAACACCCAGCTGCTGCTCCAGCAGGAGTCGGGTACCTGCCGTTCGATCGACCCGTGGGGCGGCAGCGCGTACGTCGAGAAGCTGACGTACGACCTGGCGCGCCGGGCCTGGCAGCACATCCAGGAGGTCGAGGCTGCCGGAGGCATGGCGCAGGCCATCGACGCCGGCATTCCGAAGCTGCGCGTGGAGGAGGCCGCCGCCCGTACGCAGGCGCGGATCGACTCGGGGCGCCAGCCGGTGATCGGCGTGAACAAGTACCGGGTGGAGAACGACGAGCAGATCGACGTGCTCAAGGTCGACAACTCCTCGGTGCGCGCCCAGCAGATCGAGAAACTGCGGCGGCTGCGCGAGGAGCGCGACGAGGCGGTCACGCAGGACGCGCTGCGGGCGCTGACGAACGCGGCCGAGCGCGGCGCGGGCCAGGGCCTGGAGGGCAACCTCCTCGCGCTGGCGGTGGACGCGGCGCGGGCCAAGGCGACCGTGGGTGAGATCTCGGACGCACTGGAGAAGGTGTACGGACGGCACGCGAGCCAGATCCGTACGATCTCGGGTGTGTACCGCACCGAAGCAGGCGAGTCCCCGAACGTGGAGCGCACCCGTGCGCTGGTCGACCGGTTCGAGGAGGCGGAGGGCCGCCGTCCGCGCGTTCTGGTGGCCAAGATGGGCCAGGACGGCCACGACCGCGGCCAGAAGGTGATCGCGACCGCCTTCGCCGACCTGGGCTTCGACGTGGACGTCGGTCCGCTGTTCCAGACCCCGGCGGAGGTGGCCCGCCAGGCCGTCGAGGCGGACGTCCACGTGGTGGGCGTGTCGTCGCTGGCGGCCGGCCACCTGACCCTCGTACCGGCGCTGCGCGAGCAGCTGGCGGAGGAGGGGCGCGAGGACATCATGATCGTGGTGGGCGGGGTGATCCCGCCGGCCGACGTGCCGACGCTGCTGGAGATGGGCGCCGCGGCGGTGTTCCCGCCCGGCACGGTGATCCCGGACGCGGCCCACGACCTGGTGACGCGGCTGGCCGCGGATCTGGGCCACGAGCTGTAGGCGCGGCCGATGCCTCCGAAGATCGACATCGAGACCTACGCGAAGGGGGTGCTCGACGGGAAGCGCGCGTTCATCGCACGCGCGATCACGCTCGTCGAGTCCACCCTGCCCGCCCACCGGGCGCTCGCGCAGGGGCTGTTGACGGAGCTTCTGCCACATGCGGGGCGGGCCCGGCGGATCGGGATCAGCGGTGTGCCGGGCGTGGGGAAGTCCACGTTCATCGACGCGTTCGGGACGATGCTGACGGGGCTGGGCCACCGGGTCGCGGTCCTGGCCGTGGACCCGTCCTCGACGCGCACGGGCGGCTCGATCCTGGGTGACAAGACGCGGATGGAACGCCTGGCGGTCGATCCCTCGGCCTTCGTCCGGCCGTCCCCTTCGGCGGGGACGCTGGGCGGGGTCGCCAAGGCCACCCGGGAGTCGATGATCGTCATGGAGGCGGCGGGCTACGACGTGGTCCTCGTCGAGACGGTCGGCGTGGGCCAGTCGGAAACGACGGTGGCCGGCATGGTCGACTCGTTCCTCCTCCTCTCACTGGCGCGTACGGGGGATCAGCTGCAGGGCATCAAGAAGGGGGTCCTGGAGCTGGCGGACGTCCTCGCGGTGAACAAGGCGGACGGCCCGCACGAGCGCGACGCGAAGGCGGCGGCGCGGGAGCTGTCGGGGGCGCTGCGGCTGATGCACCCCGCCGACGCGGCGTGGACGCCGCCCGTACTCACCTGCAGCGCACGGGAATCGGCGGGCCTGGACGAGGTGTGGAACCGCCTCGAACAGCACCGTACGCTGCTGGACGCGGGGGGCCGGCTGGCCGCGAAGCGCGCCGAGCAGCAGGTGGAGTGGACGTGGTCGATGGTCCGCGAGGAGCTGCTGGAGCGGCTGCGCGCCGACCCTTCGGTCCGTGACCTGGCCCCCTCCCTGGAGGCAGCGGTCCGCGCGGGCACCGTCACCCCCACCTCGGCGGCGGACCGCATCCTGGCGGCGTTCTCCAACTGACCCCGCCCGCCTCACCCCACGAGGCCGCACCTCCGGGTGCGGCCTCGTGTGCGTACCCGGCTCCCGGGGGTGGGCGCGGTGGTGGGTCAGGCCTGGATCAGGGCCGCGTCCTGGGTGCCCAGCGTGCGGGCCAGGACGCGGGTCTGCTCCGCCGGGTCCGTGGCGGCCAGCAAGGCCGAGAGGACGGCGATACGGGCCTGGCCGGCGCGGAGCGTGCCCGTCGGGACGGCGCCCGCGGCGACCAGGTCCACGGCACCGCCGTGCGTGTAGATCTCGGTGACCGGGCCGGCCGGGACCCGGGTGGTCAGGGCGACGAGCACGCCCCGCGCGATGGCGTCCTTGACCGCGTCCACGATCTCCGGGGTGGCGTTGCCGGCCCCGGTGCCGATCAGGACGACGCCCCGCGCCCCGGCGGCGACCGCGGCGTTCAGGAGCACCGGGTCGCCGTCGGCGTGGTGCATCACCATGTCGACGCGCGGCGGCAGTTCGGGCATCGCGGGCAGCGGCAGCGGCTCGGTGCGCTGCGGGGTGCGCAGCATGGTCACCTTGCCGAATCCGATCTTCCCGAGCAGTTCCTTCGAGGGGTCGGCGAACGCGTCCAGTGCCACCGCCTGGGTCTTGACCGTGCCGCGGGCCGCGTGCACCCGTCCGGCGAAGGAGATCAGCACGCCGAGCCCGCGGGTGTTCGCGGCGGTGAGGAGGGCGTCGTACAGGTTGCCCGGGCCGTCCCCGTCGGCGGTGCCCATGGGGCGCTGCGCGCCGGTGAAGACGACGGTGCGCGGGTCGTGGTGGTGCAGGTCGACGAGGAAGGCCGACTCCTCCAGGGTGTCGGTGCCGTGCGTGACGACGATCCCGTCGACGTCCGGGTCGGCGAGCACCTCGTGCACGGTCCGCAGCAGCGTGAGCTGGTGGGCCGTGGTGAGCCGGGGGCTGTTCACGCTGAAGAGGTCCACCACCTCGACGGTGATGTCCTCGGGCAGGGGCGCGGTGGCCATGACCTCGCGCCCGTCGGCGTCGGCCGCGAAGCCGGAGCCCTGCCAGCGGCTGGCTATCGTGCCGCCGGTGCTGATGACGACGATCCGTCCCATGACCACCCCTTCTCACGTACGGGTGATACCTCGTACAGACGTTCAGAAATGCCGTAGCGAGCAATGATAGTGAGATCCACGCGCAATGGGATTGCCACTTTCGGCCTGCCCGTTCACAATCACTCGGCGATGATTGCGCCATGGATGCCATTGACCGTGAAATCTTGCGCGAGCTCCAGGCCGACGGCCGCCTCAGCAACCAGGAGCTGGCCCAGCGCGTCGGCTTGACCCCGTCCCCCTGCATGCGCAGGGTGCGCCAGCTCGAACAGGACGGGGTGATCCAGGGCTACCGCGCGGTGATCGCCCCCGAGGCGGTCGACCGCGGTTTCGAAGTGCTGGTCTCGGTCGAGGTGCGCCGCGACCGCGCCGCCGTCGAGGCCTTCGAGGCGGCCCTGCAGGACATTCCCGACGTCATCGAGGCGTACCGGCTGTTCGGCAGCCCCGGCTGCCTGCTGCGGATCGCCGTCGCGGACCTGCGCGCGTACGAGCGCCTGTGGATCGAGAAGCTGACCGCGCTCTCCGGGGTCACCGAGGTCAACTCGCAGATCATCATGAAGAGGATCAAGGAACCCAGGGGCCTGCCCGTCTGAGCCCGCGTCTCGCGCTCCGGGCGCGCATTGACCGATGGGCACTTTTAGGTAAGCCTTACCTTGCTTTTCGGGGTCGCCGGTGCTGCGGCCCCTCCCCCGTCGTCCCCGGAGCCCTCCCCATGCTGTCGCCCGTCACCCCCGTTCCCGTCGCCGCCCCGTCGCCCGGCCACACCCCGGCCGCGCGGCCCGTCCGCCTGTACGACTCCTGGTGGACGGTGGCCGCGGCGGGCCTGTTCGCGGTGCTCGCCCTGACGGCCTCCCTGTGGCTCTCCGCCCACGTCCGCACGGACGCCTCGCTGCACACGGCGGCGCTGTTCGTCCACCTCGCGTCGCTCGTCCTGGGCTTCGGGGCCGTCCTGTCCGCCGACTACCACGGCATCCTGTGGGCCACCCGGCGGTGCTCGCTCGAAGAGGTGCTCGGCGCCACCTCCCGGCTGCACGTGCCGATCTGGGCCGGCCTGGGCGGGCTCGTCGCGAGCGGGATGATGCTGCACCCCGACCTCGGCTCGAAGCTGACGCTGACCAAGCTGGCGCTCGTCCTCGCGCTGACCCTCAACGGCCTCCAGGCCGGGCTGCTGGGGCGCAGGCTCGCGGCCGCCACGGGGCCGATCGGCCGCGGGACGCTGGCCTGGGGCGGGGCCACCGCCGCCGTGTCGCAGGTGTGCTGGTGGGGCGCCGTCGCGATCGGCTTCCTCAACTCCAACGGCTGACGCAACTCCGACGGCTGACACGGCTCCGGCGGCTGACGCGACTCCGACGACCGACACGGCTCCGGCGGCTGACGCGACTCCAGCGGCTGACGGCGCACACCGGCTCCGCCTTCAGCGCGGCGCGACCAGCGGCCCGAGCGGCGTGCCGCGCAGTCGCTCCACGACGGGCGCGCCGCGCCGGGCCAGCAGGGTCAGGGGCCAGGCGATCGCGGCGCCGACCAGGACGCCGAGCACGACGTCGTGGGGGTAGTGGGCGCCGACCCAGACCCGGGAGAACGCCATCAGCAGCGCGGCCGGGGCGGCGAGCGCGCCGAGGCGCCGGTCGGTGAGCCACAGGGCCGTGGCCGCCGCGGCCGCGATGGCGGCGTGGTTGCTGGGGAAGGACCAGTCGCCCGGCGGCGGACAGGCCTCCAGGGTGAGGGTGTGCAGGGTCCGGCAGGGCCGCTGCTCCCGGATCAGCGACTTGAGCAGGCTGTCCGCGAGGAAGGCCGTCACGACGACGGCGGGAGCGGCCAGCGCCATGGCCGTCCGCCCGGGCAGGTCCGCGCGGGACCGTGCCCGCCACCAGGCCGCCGCCATGAGCAGTCCGAAGAGCGCGAGCCCGTACGTGGACCAGCCCGACACCAGCGCGTCCAGCCAGCCCGGGGCCCGCCCGGCGAGAGCGGTGATGCGGGTGTAGAGGGGACCGTCGACGGACGGCCCGTCCAGGGCGATCACGGCCGCGGGGCCGGAGGGGGCCATCATGTGCTGCTCCCATGACGTGGATGGACGGGGCGACCCGATCGACTACAGTTCTGTAGACGGTCTACACACTGTAGACGATGACGTGCGGAGGATCGTTCCCATGGGTGACCCGAACGCCGAACGGCTCCCCTCCGGCGAGCTGGAGGCGAGCGTGCTCGCGGCCCTGTGGGCGGCCGACCGACCGCTCACCCCCGGGCAGGTGCAGGAGGCGCTGGGCACCTCGCACGCCCGGACGACCGTGACGACGATCCTGTCCCGCCTGCACGAGAAGGACACCGTCACCCGTACGCGGTCCGGCCGCGGCTACGCCTACCTCCCGGCCGAGGACGCCTCGGGCCTGACCGCCCGCCGCATGCACTCGGAGCTGGAGCGCAACGAGGACCGCGGCGCCGTCCTGTCCCGTTTCGTCTCGCAGCTCAGCGACGAGGACGAGCGGATCCTGCGCTCCCTCCTCGAAGGCGGCGGCCGGTGACCGTCATGGTGTGGCTCCCGCTGCTCGTGCCGTTCCTGGCCGGGCCGGCGGGCCGGCGCCTCGTCTCCTGCCTGCCCCCGCGGCAGGCCGCCTGGCTGCTGGCCGTCTCGGCCGCCGGCTTCGCGGCGGGCAGCACCGCGGCGCTCGCGCTGCTCGTCGTGCCCGGCGCCACGCATCTGCCCGCCGTCGCCGCCCTCGGCCGGCTCCTGACCCCGCTCTCCGCGGGTCCGGCCGACACGGTCGTGGCGGTCGCGATCACGGCCCTGGCCCTGCTGCTGCTCTGCGCCGCCCTGTTCGTACGGGGCCTGCACCGGCGGTGGACCCAGCTGGGACGGGCGAAGCGGCTGGCGGCCCGCACCGACGGCGAACTCCTCGTCTTGGCCGACGGCTCCCCCGACGCGTACGCACTGCCCGGGCGGCCGGGCCGGATCGTGGTGACGGCGGGCATGCTCCGCGCCCTGTCGGCGGCCGAGCGCGAGGCGCTGCTCGCGCACGAGCGCGCCCATCTGCGGGGCCGCCACCACCTGTTCACGGCGGTGACGGAGTTGTCCGCGCTGTGTCACCCCGCGCTCGGCGCGCTGCGCGAGCCGCTCGTGTACGCGCTGGAGCGCTGGGCCGACGAGGACGCGGCGCACGCCGTCGGGGACCGGCGCCTCACGGCCCGGGCGATCGGCAAGGCGGCGCTGGCGGCCCGCGGCGCCGGACGTCGGCCGGAGCCGGCCCTGGCCGCAACGGCGGGCCCGGTCCCCCGCCGGGTGGCGGCGCTCCTGGCACCGGCCGCCCCGAGGCCCCGCACCCTGCCGAAGCCGGGTACCGCCATCGCGGCGACCCTCCTGATCTGCCTGACCCTCTCGACGGCGTCGGACCTGGACGCCGCGACGGACCTCCACACGAGCATCGAGGTCGCTCAGGGCGAGCTCCGCTCCCCCTGAACCGGGGCGTGCAGGACTCCGGGCGGTCGGGCGAGCTCACCCCCGTGAAGCTCGACCGGACCGGACCCGGACCACCACCGCGGCCGACTGCAACACTACAGTGGCGCTAGGGCGTTGATAACGTACACCAAAGTGGTGATCAGACGTCAACTACAGTGTTGCCGGAGCCGGCCCGATGGGCTTCGAGACACACCGTGGTGGGCAAAGAACCGGCATCACGAAACATCACGAAAAGGAGGTCGTCTCCGTGGAGGATGACCAGTCGCCCACCTTCGCCCAGCTCTTGGACCACCTCTTCCGGGAAGTGCACCCGCCCTCCCGGGGGCCGTACACCTATGCGGAAGTCGCCGAAGGCATCCTGAAGTCGTCCACCGGAGAGGGGCGCGGGGTGACGGCGAGCGCAATCCAGCAGCTGCGGACCGGCGTCAAACGGAACCCGACGCGCCACACCATCAAGGCTCTGGCCGACTTCTTCGGCGTACCGGCGGGCTACTTCGTCGACGGGGAGGCGGCCGAGCGCACCAAGGCCGAGATCGGCCTCCTCGCCGCCATGCGCGACCAGGACGTCCGCAAGGTGGCCCTGCGCGCCAACGGGCTGAGCGTGGACAGCCTGAAGATGCTCTCCACCGTGATCGAGCAGGCCCGCAAGCTCGAAGGCCTCACCAGCGACGACTCCCCCCACGGCCTGAACCTCGACGACTGAGGTCCCGGACCCGCCGGGCGGCCGTGCGCCGGGGCGCGCACGCCGCCGCCCCCTCGACGAACTCCCCACCCCCTGCGCCGCGTCCGCGGCAGGGGGCAGCGGCCTTTCCCTGCCGGGAGGGCCGCCGCCGCACCCTGCCCGCAGGCCGGAGCCACGGGCATGTGAGCATATGGGGCGCGCGTTCCGGGCTTCGAGCTGAAGTTCGCATCGGCCCGCCCGCCCCCGTCCCGGCCTCACAAGAGTGAAGACATGGATCTTGAGCAGCTTCGCGCCGCGTGTGAGGCGCGCATCGAGGCACTTCGGCTCCCGCACCGCTTCAGCACCCGTGACCTGCGCGACGCCGTGGCCGAGCAGCGCGGACGGCCCATCATCCTGCGCCCGTTGAGCACCCTCGGAGCCATGGACGCACCCTGTGGCATACGTCTGGAAACGCCGGACGCCGATCTGCTGTTCTACGAAGAGGCCACGTCGACCCTCCATCAGAACCACATCCTCGCCCACGAGATCAGCCACATCATCTGCGACCACCCCGGCAGCCTGGAACTGGACCAGGACACCGTCCGCGCCATCGGCTTCGACCCCACCCTCGTCCGGCGCATGTCCGGACGGACCAGCTACACCAGCGAGGACGAACGCGAGGCCGAGGTGATGGCCAGTGTGATCCGGCAGCTCATGTACCGCGGACGCGAAGCGCCGTCGAGCCGGCCCACCCGGGGCGCCGAAAGCTGGGACGCACTGTTCGCCGAGCCACACAGGAAGACACGCCGCCAGAAATGATCAACATCCTCTTCTCGGGCACAGCCGTCGTCCTCCTGTGCTTCGCCGCCTACTGGGTCCGGGGCAGGGGCGGCCACCGCCCCACCGGCACCTGGGCGATGGCGGCCCTGCTGACGTCGTTCGCCCTGGCCTTCGCGTCCTACGCCCCGGCCGTCGAGCACGCGGTGGAATCGGTGGTCCCGCACGTCGCGCGCCTCCTGAGCAACACGTTCACGCTCACCGCGGCCACCTCGGTCCTCGCCTTCCTGTTCCAGCTCAACCAGGAGGAGGAACAGGCCCGCCGGCAGATCCGGCTGCGCGTCCTCGCACTCGCCGTCGCCGTCGCGGGCATGAGCGCCTTCTTCGCGGCCGAGCAACTCACCGGCCGGTCACCGGTGCTGTACGCGTTCTACGTACTCATCTACATCTCCTACCTGGGGTACACGGCCAAGGACTTCCTGTTCCAGACCTGGGCCCAGTCGAAGCGCTCGGCCCGCAGGAGCCAGCGCCTGGGCCTGCGCATGACGTCCGCGGGATGCGCGTTCGCCCTCGTCTACGCCGCCTACAAGGTCTTCGCCCTGGTCTCCATCGGGCTCGGACTGGGCCTCGTACCCGACCACGCGCGCTGCTCGACGCCGCTGACCCCCCTCCGTTGCACGTTCAGCGTGAGCGCCCCGGCCGTCGCCGTTCTCCTCATCACCATCGGGCTCACGCTCCCCGCCCTGCTGTGGCCCGTCAGCCAACTGCGCCGTCGCCGCTGGGAGCGCAACTCGTTCGCCGCGCTGGAGCCCCTGTGGACGGACGTCACCTCGACGGTCCCGGAGGTCGTGCTCGACCCCGGGAACACCGGGGCCGGCACCCATGACCTCGACTTCCACCTGCACCGCCGGGTCATCGAGATCAACGACTGCGTGCTGGCGCTGCGCCGGTACCGTTCCGCCCCGGTACAGGACGCCGCGGCCGCGCAGGCCGCCCTGCGCGGAGCGGCCGGCACCCCGGAGGGGGACGCGGAAGTGGAAGCGGCGGTCATCGCCGCGGCGGTCGCCGCGAAGCGGGCCGGCGACACGCCGGAGGGACCCGAGGCCCCGCCCGCCGCCGGCACCCGCTCCCGCAAGGGGGACCTGCACGCGGAGACGGCATGGCTGCTGCTCGTGGCCCGCGCGTACGACCGGCAGGGCCCGCCGGCGACTGCCACGGCCGACGCCACAGCCACCGCCACCGCCACCGCCACCGCCAGCGAGCACCCGTCGCGCACGACCACGGGGGCGCAGCCGTGACCGGCCCCCTCCACAACCCGCACTTCTTCACCGACCCGTACTCCACCTACGACCGCCTGCGCGGCACGGCGCCGGTCCAGAAGATCCCCACCGGGTCCCGGGGCCACCACGCGTACCTGGTCACCGGCCACGCGGAGGCCCGGCAGGCGTTCACCGATCCCCGCCTGTCCAAGGACACCGCCCGGTTCTTCGCCGGCCGGCCGTCGAAGCGCGACATCCATCCGGCGGTCTCCGGGAACATGCTGGCGAGCGACCCTCCCCATCACACCCGGCAGCGGGGGGTGGCGGCGCCCATGTTCACGACCGGACGCGTGCAGGCGATGCGCCCGTACATCTCCCGGGTCGTCGACCGCCTCCTGGACGACTGGACGCGGACCGACGAGGTCGACGTGGTACGGGACTTGGCCGTTCCGCTGCCGGTCACCGTCATCTGCGAGTTGCTGGGGGTGCCGGAATCCGACCGCGACACGGTCGCCCGCTGGTCCCACGACCTCTTCGACGCCGGTGACCCGGACGTCATCGACGCCGCGTCACACGCCCTCGGCGACTACATGACGCACCTGGTCGCCGCGGCCCACGGCACCCCCGGTGACGGGATGCTCCACGCCCTCCTCCGGCGCAGCGGGGCGGACCCCCTCGCACGGGAGGAGGTAACCTCCCTCGCCGTACTCCTCCTCGTGGCCGGGCACGAGACCACCACCCACTTCATCGGCAACTCCGTACTGGCCCTGCTCCAGCACCCGTCCTCGTTCGCCCGGCTGCGGCAGGACCCCGAGCTGATCGCCGGATGCCTCGACGAACTGCTGCGCTTCGACTCCCCCGTGGGAATCGCCACGTTCCGCCACAGCACGGAGGCACTGCGCCTGGGCGGGGTCGACATCCCCGCGGGCTTCCCGGTGCTGATCGCTCCCGGAGCGGCGAACCGCGACCCGGCGGCGTTCGCCGAGCCGCGACGACTCGACCTCGACCGCAACGCCGCCGGCCACCTGGCCTTCGGCCACGGAATCCACCGCTGCCTGGGCGCACCCCTGGCCCGCGCGGAAGCGGACATCGTCCTGCGCGCGATCGTCACCCGCTTCCCCGGACTCCGCCTGGCCGTCCCCGAGGAAGCCCTCGCATGGCGCCCCACCCGCCTGACCCGCGGCCTCGCCTCCCTACCGGTCACCATCGGCTGACCCGGCCGTCCACACCCCCGAACTCCGCCCCGGCCGATCGGAGTCAGGCGTCGTCGCCCGGTCTGATCGCGCGTGGCCACGCACGGCAGCCCACGGCTGCCTCCGTGTCGGGCACCACGACCGTGTCCAACACCAAGGAACGTCGGCCGCTTTGCGCTTTCCCCGGCGGGCGGCACCGCCCGCCCCGGCCGGCTCGACCGTCCCAGGAGCGTGGTCCGTCCCCTTTCCGCCCGGCCACGTGCTTTCCGCTCCCCGGGAGGACCCCCGCAAGCACGACCGGGAGACCTGGTAGCCCTGCGCCGCCCGTCCCCGCCCGCGGGACGGCTCCCCGGACGCGCTGCTGGCCGGTGTTGCTGCTCTCTCCCGGCGTATGGCCGCTGCCCCGCCCATGTGATCTGCGGCGTGATGGCGCAGGACGGCGGCGAATAGCAGCCATTGAATCCGCCGGAGCACGAAGAGCCCGGCTCCGAGGCCGGCCACTGCATAGCCGGCGCGTCGCCGTTGTCGGCGCTTCCACCTCACCTCGCTGCGACGTCGCCGCCATTTGGACACGGCCGTTGAAAATTGACCAAGGAATCCGTTCAGCGTTCCGCAAACGATCATTCTCGTGTGGTTGACGAAGCCCGGAGAATACTGAGAGGGTATCCAACCTCAGACGCCAGTGGCCGATATGGCGTCCATGCTGCGGATCATTCACGCCCGCGTGCCGGCACGCATTTGGGGGACCGGCTGCTGATGTGACGGGTGGGGCTGGTGACGCGGGGGGTTCAACGATGGTCCCTGATGACATACGCGATTTATCCGGATGGCTGGAGACGCGCTTCCACGGAAGTGGCGGAGAGGGGATGGAAGAAGCAGTCCAAGCTGTTCAGGATCTGGTGGCAGAAAGCCGACTGCCCGCCATTCTCAAATCACTCCTCGACAATCCAGAGTTTCTGCGCCGGTCAGCGGGGGCGTCGTACACGCACGACAACGGATTCGACAAGATCCTGCTGGCCGCCACACCGGCCGGCTGGCGCATGCGACTGCACATCTGGTGGCCCGGCCGCGGCGTGCACACCGAGAACATTCACAATCACCGGTGGGACTTCGCGTCTGTGCTGCTGAGCGGCTCATGCCGCGCCGACCACTACGGCGAGCATCCGGGCGGCTCCGAGTTGCACGCCTACACGTACGTGCGCGGGGCAGGCTCGACGTACCGGCACCACCACGTCGGGATGCGGCGGGTGGTCCAGACCATGAGTGCAACCATGCAGGCGGGCGACAGCTACTTCCTCACCCGCGCTCTCATGCACCGCATCGTCACCGATCGTCGCAGGCTGCTGGCCACACTCATGCTGCACTCCCCGCAACGGGCAGGCAGCGCCCTGACCCTGACGTCGGCGCCGACGTTTCAGGAGCCCAGGAGCAGCCCGGGCCGGTTCTCGGAATCCCAATTGAGGCGGCGCCTCACCGACCTACTGGAACAGCACCTGCCGGCCTGACCCGACCGAGTGAGGTCCTATGCTGATCATGGGCATCAACAGCTACTTCGAACATCCCGCGGTGGCCTTGGTGGAGGACGGGGAGGTCCTCTTCGCCGCCGAGGACGAGCGTTTCACCGGTATCAAACACGGGCGCCGGTACTCGCCGTTCAGCACCTATCTTCCGGTGGCCGCCATGCACAAGGCGCTTGCACACACCGGCCGCTCCGCCTCCGACATCACGGAGATCGGCTATTCATATCACCGCTGGGACCACGTGCGGAGCCTCCATGGATGCCTCACGGGACGACGTCTTTCGTCATTGAGGGATGAACTCAGCGCCTTCGCCATGCTGGCGAACCTTCCGCACGCCTTGCGCAGCGGATATGACATTCCCCACCGATACCGTGACCGGCTGCCTCTCGAAGGGGTGCGCCGCATCCCTGTCCGGGAATGGCGGCACCATCTTTCCCATGCCGCCTCGGCATTTCACTGCTCCGGCTGGGACAATGCATTGGTCATCGTCGCCGACGGAGCCGGCGAGAACGCCTGCACGTCGGTGTACGAAGGCCGCGGGAAGAACCTCAGAAAGATGGCGGAGGAAGTCCTCCCGAACTCCCTCGGGCATTTCTATTCAGCGGTCACGGAGCACCTGGGATTCGAACCGTTCAGTGACGAGTTCAAGGTGATGGGGCTGGCGGCCTACGGGGAATCCCGGTTCTCGCCGGTCTTCGACTCGATCGTGCGGCTACGGCCGGGCGGCCGGTACACCGTCGATCTGAAGGCCCTTCGGTCGCTCGGCCGGCTACTGCCGCCGAGAAGGCGCCACGGCGAGCCTGTCGGGCAGATCCACATGGACATCGCCAAGTCGGCCCAACTGTGCCTGGAACGGGCGCTGATCCACGTTGTCACCCATTTCGCGCGGACCACGGGTCTGCGCAGGCTCTGTCTGGCCGGCGGCACATTCCTCAACTGCGTGGCCAACGGGCGTCTGGCCGCACTCGGCATCTTCGACGAGATATTCGTCCAGCCCGCGGCCAGCGACGCGGGCACAGCACTCGGAGCGGCGGCCCTGAGCGCGATCCGGCGTGGCGGTCCTGCCCAACTGCACTGTCCGTCCATGGCGCTGGGTACCGACCACGACGACGGCGAACTGGCAAACGTCATCGCGCAGGCCGGCGATACGGCGCGCACCCTCGATCCCGCGGCGCTGGCCGAGCGGCTGGCGGTCCGGCTCTCCGAAGGCACCATCTGCGCCGTGTTCCGCGGCCGGATGGAATTCGGCCCCAGGGCGCTCGGGATGCGCAGTCTGCTCGCGAGTCCTCTCGATCCCGGCATGCGCGACCGCCTCAACGCCCTCAAGGGCCGCGAGGGGTTCCGCCCCGTCGCGCCGATCGTGACCGAGGAGGCCTTCGGCCGCTACTTCGAGGGCCACCGGGATCCGTACATGCTGTTCACGAGTGAAGTACGCGCAGAGGAGCGGGAGAAGATCCCGTCCGCCGTGCACGCGGACGGTACGGCCCGGGTGCAGACCGTACCGCGGGACCGTGATCCGTTCCTCCACTCGGTCCTCACCGCCTTCGAGAGACTGACCGGCCACCCGGTACTGATCAACACGTCATTCAATGTCCGCGGGAAACCCATCATCGAGAGTCCCGTCGAGGCTCTGGGCTGTTTCCACACCTCGCAGATCGGCGCTCTTGCCCTGGGGAGCCATCTCCTCGAAAAGACGCCCTGATGCGGGCGGCCGACGAGAGCCCGCTGGAAGCGAACCGGCGTGCATGGGACCTGATGACTCCGGTTCACCTCGACGCGCCCTTCTACGACACTCCGGCCTTCATGGCGGGCTCGTCGACGCTCAAGCCCGTCGAGGTGGCGCTGGCCGGGGACGTCGCAGGCTTGCGCGTCCTTCATCTCCAATGCCACTTCGGCCTCGACACCCTGTCCTGGGCACGGCTCGGCGCCCGCGTGACCGGCGTGGACTTCTCCCCCGCCGCGATTGCTGCCGCCCGGGCCCTCGCCGCGCAATGCGAGATCCCGGCCGACTTCAAGGTCGCCGACGTCCAGCAGCTCAAGACACCGGACGAACCGTTCGACCTGGTGGTCACGACGTACGGCGTGCTGTGCTGGCTGGAAGACCTGGACGCGTGGGCGGACGGCGTGTGCCGGAGCCTGCGGCCCGGGGGCCGACTGGTCCTGGTCGACTTCCATCCGGTGCTGGAGGCTCTCCACCCGGGCAAGATGACCGGTGCGCTGAGCTACTTCCCCGCTCCCCGGGCCGTGGGCACCTGGACCCGCGGGAGCTACGCCGACCGTGATGCGTCGATCGCATACCGCGAGTTCCGCTGGCAGCACACCGTGGCCCGCGTCGTGACGTCCTTGCTGGGCCGGGGGCTCGCGCTCGAGGTCATCGAGGAGCACCCGTACAGCTCGTTCCCGCTCTTCGACGAGCTCACCCGATGCCGGGACGGTCTGTGGTTCAGCGAAGGGACCGCGACCCATCCCTACATGTTCTCCTTGGTGGCCCGCCGGGGAGGGGCATGAGTCACGAGCGGCTCAGCGACGTCTTCCCGGCCCTGCGGCTGCCTTCTCCGCGCACATCCGGCCGGGTTCCGACCCCACTCGACGAGAGGGCGGACATGTCTCGGGATCTGGGTGCCCGTGTCTACCTCAAACGCGAAGACCTCATCGACGACCTGGGAGGCGGGCACAAAGCGAGGAAGCTGGCCCACGTCGCCGGGGAGGCCGTCGCACGCGGCGCGGACGTCCTGGTGACCGGCGGCAGCGTGCCGTCAGGCCAGTGCGTGTCCGTTGCCGCTGCGGCCCGCGAACTGGGCATGGCCTCCCATCTCGTCTACTGCGGGGACAGCCAGCGCCGCCCGGCCCGGCCCCAGGGCAGCTACCTGCTCGCGCTCCTCCTCGGCCACCGGGTGACCTGGCACGAACTCACCCCGTGGGACCGCATTGACGAGCTGTTGGCCGAAGCGGCGGCACAGGAGGCCGCCCGGGGCCGGGTTCCTTACGTCATCCCTCCCGGACTGCACACCTGGCCGGGGATCCTGGGCAGCATCGACCTCGGCCTGGAACTGGCCGCACAGCTGTCCCTGACTCCGGAGGGCGCCGACGGGGCCCACGTCGTCGCTCCGGCCGGATCCGGTACGACGACCCTGGGCCTGAGCATCGCGGCGCGCCTGCTCGGCCTGCGCTGGACGGTCCACGGCATGTGCATCGGGGGGTCCCCGGAGCAGGTGCGTGCCGCCATCGCCGCCCTCCGTGACGACACCGTGCGCCGCACCGGCGACGAACGGCTCCTGGAGGCGTCCGTCGTCGTCCACGACGCACCGCTCGGTGACGGCTACGACCTCCCCACCGATCCGGAACTGGGCGAGATGCGCTCCCTGCTGATGCGCTACCGCCTCCCGTTCGATCCCAACTACATGGTGAAGACCTTCGGTGGTCTTCGGGACGCGCTGCGCTCCGGAAGCATTCCGCGCGCCGTCCACGTGGTCCTCGTGCACACCGGCGGCAACCTCGGCATCCACGGCGACAGCGCGCGTCTTCAGGACTGGTACCAGCGGCATCTCGGGGCCGGCCTGGCCCCGGTCCACAGCTGACACCCCGCGACATCGGGAGGGCGACAACATGCATCCGGAGACGACACGGGAGCGCACGGCGGACAGGGTGTCGAAGCTCGCGAAGCTGATGCTGTGGATGAACAGCGGCTGCAACGCACGCTGTCGTATGTGCGACATCTGGCGGGAGAAGCCCGGCCGGAACCTCACCGTCGCCGACATCGCCCGATGGGCTCCGCAATGGCGCGAGGTGGGGATCAGCACGGTCGTCCTGTGCGGCGAGTCGCTGATGCACCCGGACGTGTGGCCGGTGGTCGCCGAGATCAAGAAGCAGCACATTCGAGTCGAACTGCTCAGCAACGGACTGCTGCTGAACCGTCATGCGCGCGCCGTCGGAACCCACTGCGACGTCCTGCGGGTGAGTCTGGACGGACCTCGCGCCGTTCACGACCGGATGCGCAACGTGGCCCGCGCCTACGACCGGCTCCAGTCGGGCATCGCCGCGCTGCACGCGGAATTTCCCGCCTTTCCCGTCGACGCGAGGTGCGCCGTACACCGCCAGAATCACCGTCATCTGTCGGCGACCGTCGATGCGGCCAAGGAGCTGGGTGTCCGCAGCATCAGCTTCTCCGGGACCGACGTCCACAACGAGGAGGCTTTCCGCCGGTTCGAGACCATCGACCAGAACTACGTGGAGAGTCTGGTGATCGGTTCTGGGGAACTACCGGAACTGGAGCGCTCCTTGACCCTGCTCAAGCACCACCACGCCGCAGATTTCGCCTCCGGTTTCATCAGCGACACCCCCGAGCGGTTGGACGAGCTCCTGCTCACCTACTACCGGAGCCTCAGCGGCCAAGAGGAGCGCACCATCCGGTGCAACGCCCCCTGGACGTCGGTGATTCTGGAATACGACGGAACGCTCCGCCCGTGTTTCCCCATGCCGGCCTACGAGCTCCGGCCCGAGGGGACCACGCTGTTGGACACGCTCAACTCTCCCTCCGCGCTGGCCTTCCGGCGGAATCTCGACGTCACCGCCAACCCGACGTGCCTGCGCTGCGTCGACCAATCCGTCAACCACTGCTAGTGCGCCGCTGGACAACGGAGGCATCGTGCTCGACTCCAGATCGCTCCTCAAGGACCCGGCGCTCGTCGCCGGCCGGCTCGGCGCACGTGGTGTGGACGCGGCGGCTGTCGATCGCACGGTCGCAGCACTCACCCGTTCACGGGACGCGCTGCGCCGGCTGGAAGAGGCTCGCGGCCAGGCTCGGCAGCGTGGCATGCAGCTGTCGCGCACGGTACGGGAAGGCGCCCTCGACGCCGAGGCGCTGCGAGCGGAACTGAAGAGCGAACGCGAGCGGGTCGGCCTGCTGGAACAGGCTCACCAGCAGGCCGAAGGGG